>JAITHA010000023.1 GCA_031280235.1 Puniceicoccales bacterium
CGCGGCGCCAAACGACGAAATCCCCGAAGTCTTTACCTGCGGTAAAAACCTGAGTGCCGAGCCGTCCGTCGGTGAAGGCGATGGATTCACCATCGGGGACACGGAAACGCCAGTTAGTGCCGTGGGGAGAGGGGACATTGCGGCCAGTTCCTGCGGGTGGGCGCCATTCGGGGGGGAAGAGCGTTTCATGATCGTCACCGTGGGATGCGCTTGTAGCGAGCGCCACGTCGCGTCGCGAGTGCTGGCAGGGGTAGATGAAAGCGCCATTGCGCAGGCGTGCCCAGATATCGAGAAAGTGTTGGCGCCTCAGGCTTTGGAAATATGGACCAAAGGGGCCGCCGATGTCGGGCCCTTCCTGCCAGGCCAAGCCCAGCCAGCGTAGGTCTTCCATGGCGGCGTAGGCATACTCTGGGCGGCAGCGCGTGGGGTCGAGATCCTCGATGCGCAACACAAGGGTACCGCCATGGTGGCGTGCACGCATGGCGGCATGAGCAAATGTAGCGGCGTGCCCTAAGTGGAGGAGGCCTGTAGGCGTGGGGGCGAGGCGCCCGCGGTAGGGTAAAGGCATGGCGTGAATCTTTCTCCGACGCGTGCCTTGGATTTGGCGTTTGGGTTAACCTTTGATTTCTTTGTGCAGGGTGCGCCGTTTGAGGGCGGGGTTGTACTTTAATTTTTCCACCTTTTCTTGCATGGTTTTTTTATTGCGCGTGGTCATGTAGCGCGAGGGGCGTTTGCCTTCCTTGCGAGCTTCGCTGCATTCGATGATGATAGTTTCTCGGGCCATGGATTAGTCGTTAAAAAGTTCTTAGGGGTGGGAAGCTAAGGTAGAGGGCTGTTTTGACAATGGCAAAATGGGGTGCGCCCAAAGTTTTTCGGCCTACCCACGTTGTGTGCGCCTTACTCGCCAAGGAGTTGGCGCAAGACGCACGGGAGGATGCCGCCGGAGGTATAATAGTCGATTTCGGCGGGGGTATCGATACGCACGATGAGGGGGATATCTCGTGGGGTGCTGCCGCCTGCGGGGTGGACACGCAAGGTGGCTTTTTGGCGGGGCTGTGGCGAGGCTTTCAACCCCAAGATGTCAAAGGTGGCATCTGGCTGGGTTTTGACGTAGTCGTAGTCTGCCTTGTCGCAGAAGGTGAGGGGCAGGACGCCCATGCCGACGAGGTTTGAGCGGTGGATGCGCTCGAAGGATTTGGCGATGACGGCGCGCACGCCGAGGAGGGCCGTGCCCTTGGCCGCCCAGTCGCGCGAGGAGCCCATGCCGTAATCTTCGCCGCCGAAGACGAGCAGGGGCACGCCACTGGCGCGGTATTTCTCTGCAGCGTCGAAGATGGCTTCGGTCTCTCCGCCGGGGAAATAACGCGTCATGCCGCCCTCGATGTCCGGGGTCATCAGGTTGCGGATGCGCACGTTGGCGAAGGTGCCGCGCGTCATGATGAGGTCATTGCCACGGCGCGAGCCGTAGGAGTTATAGTCCGCCGGGGCCACGCCGTGCGCTTCCAAGTAGCGTGCGGCGGGTGTTCCCTTTTTGATGTTTCCGGCGGGAGAGATGTGGTCTGTGGTGATGGAATCGCCGAAAATACCGAGAGGGCGAGCACTGAGGATCTCCGGGATGAGACTGGGTTTGGGAGGATAGTCGGCAAAAAACGGAGGTTCCTGAATGTAGGTGGAAGCGCGGTCCCAAGCGAAGACTTCGCCACCGGCAGAGGGGATCTCTTCCCAACGCGGGTTTTGCGAAGCGAAGTCAGCATAAAGTTTTTGAAAAAGATCGGGCGAAAGGGCTTGGCGCATAGTGTTTTCGACCTCGCGGGCATCGGGCCAGATGTCTCGCAAGAAAACGGGCGCGCCATCCGCGCTGTGGCCCAGCGGCTCTCGCGTGAAATCGATGTCCACTGTTCCCGCCAAGGCGAACGCGATGACGAGAGGCGGCGACATCAGGAAATTGGCTTTGATGGACTGGTGAACGCGGGCCTCAAAATTGCGATTTCCGGACAAGACGGCGGCGGCCACGAGGTCGCCCATGCGAATGGCTTCCTCGACATCTGGGGCGAGGGGTCCTGAGTTGCCGATGCACGTTGTGCAGCCGTAGCCGACGGGTTGGAACCCCAGCCGGTCGAGCTCGGCCTGAAGCCCTGTTTTTGCCAAATACGCAGTGACGACGCGCGAGCCTGGCCCGAGTGAGGTTTTCACGGATGGCTGAATACGCAGGCCGAGGGCGTTTGCTTTCTTGGCGAGCAGGGCGGCGGCGATCATGACGGCGGGGTTGCTCGTGTTGGTGCAACTCGTGATGGCCGCGATGAGCACCGCGCCGTGGCGCAAGACGCCACCGGGTCCCGGGGGCTCTGACGGCAGCGCTTTGCCGAAGACGTTTGCCAGCTCCTCGTGCCACTTGATTTTCAGCGTGTCTAGCTCCACCCGGTCTTGCGGGCGGCGCGGGCCGGCGACGCAGGGTTTGATGTCTGCGAGGTCGAGTGAGAGGGCATGAGAGAAGTCCAAGGCTGCTTTTCCCTGTGGGATTCCCCAGAGCTCCTGTGCTCTGAAATAAGCCTCGACGAGTTGGCATTGAGCCGCAGCGCGCCCCGTATTGCGCAAGTAGGCAAGAGTCGCCTCGTCTACGCCAAAGAAGCCCATCGTCGCCCCATATTCCGGGGCCATGTTGGCGAGAGTGGCGCGATCAGGCACGCCCAAGGCTGAAGCTCCCGGGCCGTAAAATTCGACAAATTTGCCGACGACTCTCGCTTGGCGCAGCAATTCAGTGACGCGCAACACGAGGTCCGTCGCAGTGACGCCCGCCTGAAGGCTACCCGTGAGGTAAACGCCGACGACCTCCGGCACGAGAAAAGTCACTGGTTGGCCGAGCATGGCCGCCTCGGCCTCGATACCGCCCACGCCCCAACCCACGATGCCGAGGCCATTGATCATCGTCGTGTGCGAATCCGTGCCCACAAGGCTGTCCGGATAAGCGACGCCCTCACGCACGAACACCCCACGCGCCAAGTGTTCGAGATTCACTTGGTGCACGATGCCGATGCCGGGCGGCACGACCTTGAACGTTTTGAAGGCCGACATTCCCCACTTGAGGAATTGGTAGCGCTCGCGGTTGCGGCGGAACTCCAAATCCAGGTTTTTCCCAAGCGCATCCGCGCTGCCCGCATAATCGACCTGCACCGAGTGGTCCACGACGAGATCCACTGGCACCAAGGGCTCGACGATGCGTGGGTCACGCCCCAAGCGCGCCACAGCCGACCGCATCGCGGCGAGGTCCACAAGCAAAGGCACGCCCGTAAAGTCTTGCAGCACAACGCGTGAGACCATGAAAGGCACTTCGTAAGAGCCAGGGTTGGCAGCATCCCAATTGGCCAGACGTGCGACATCTTCCGCCAAGACGCGCTGCCCATCGCAATTGCGCAATAGAGACTCCAAAACAATGCGAATGGACTGTGGCAGGCGCGGCACACGCGGGAACCCTGCCTCCTGCAAGGCCGGAAGGCTATAAAAAGACTCGCCGCTGCCAAGGCGGCGGCATGTATCATAGGGACGGGACGGCTGACTCATATATCAATGTCACAAGGGCTATGCAGCTTTGCCCGTCGCTCAATCTTTTTTATGCGAGAAAAACATGCATTTATGCCCCATCGCCAGATAGCAGGACAAAGAAAGGAAAACCGTTAAATTTACCCTTGCAACAAGAAGGCGCTTTCGCTGCATTGACAAAGCTCTTTTCCCAACACAAACTTTCTCTAACGACATGGACGCCCGCTATACCCGCCTTGCTGATGTGCTCACCGGTTTCTCAACGGACCTGCAACCCGGTGAAAACGTTTTAATTGACGCACAAGATATTCCTGATGCGATGATCATCGCCCTCGTGCGCGCCGCCCGCCAGCGCGGAGCCACGCCCCAAGTGCACATCCAACACTCGCGTGTGAGCCGTGCCCTGTTGCACGATGGCACTGAAGCCCAGCACACGCTCGCCGCCTCTCTTGAACTGCCCCGCATGAAAAAAATGCACGCTTACATCGCCCTGCGCGGCAGCGGAAATATCTTTGAAAATAGCGATGTGGCACCCGAGAAAATAGCACTTTACTCGCGCATCCTGCGCCCGGTGTTAGACTACCGTGTAAAGAAAACAAAATGGGTCGTTTTGCGCTGGCCATCGCCTTCCATGGCGCAGCTCGCCCACCAAAGTACGGAAGCCTTTGAGGATTTTTATTTTAAAGTCTGCACGCTCGACTACGCCCGCATGGTTCCCGGCATGGCCGCACTCAAGGAAGCCATGGAAGCCACAGATCAGGTGTGCATAAAAGGCGACGGAACAGATCTGTGCTTTTCCATCAAAGGCATCCCCGCCAACCCATGCGGCGGCCTGCGTAACATCCCAGACGGAGAAGTGTACACAGCGCCCGTGCGCGACAGCATCAATGGGGTGATACAGTATAACGCACCAACAGTTTACCAAGGGACAAACTTTTCCGATGTCAGGCTCGTCTTTAAAAAAGGGAAAATCGTGGAAGCCAGAGCGAACAACACAAAACGGCTAAACGAAATTCTGGACAGCGACCCTGGGGCGCGCTATGTAGGCGAGTTTGCGCTTGGCTTCAACCCCTACATCCTTGAGCCCATGCAAGATATCCTGTTTGATGAAAAAATCGCCGGCTCTTTCCATCTCACTCCAGGCCAATGCTATGACACTGCGTTCAACGGTAACAAATCCGTTGTGCACTGGGACCTCGTATGCATCCAACGCCCCGAATATGGCGGCGGAGAAATTTATTTTGACGGCAAACTCATACGCAAAGATGGCGTCTTCCTGCCCAAGCCCCTGCAAAAACTCAATCGCGAGTTTCTCTTAAAATAAATATCAGGCGTTGCCTTGGGTTTTATATATTTTTTCTTTTGCCAAGAAACAGACTATCGCGAGGTTTTGCGCGCTGGCCTGTGCGATGTCCTACCCGGCGTTTTCCGTGTCGCCTTTTGCCTAGGATAGTGCGTTGTTTTTTGCCCTGTTTGGGATGACGTTTTCTGTGAAGTTTTTTTGCGGGCTGGCTGGTGTGGGGCTGCGCCGACTGCCGGGCTTTGTTGGTCGAGAAAGAATTGACGCTCAGGATCTTTTGGTTTCCCGATGAATTCCAACTCCACAGGAACACCGGCGAGGGCAAACGCCTCGTAGAGCCCCGCTAAAAGATAGCGTTTATAGGCTGTTTCCACGCGTTCCTTGGAATTGCAGAACAGGCGGATGCGCACGGGTTTTGTGCCCGTTTGCACGGCGTAGTAGCATTTGAAGCGGCGCCCGCTCACCATGCGCGGTGGCTGGCGTTCCATGAGGGTGTGCAGGGTTTTGTTGAGTTTTGCCGTGGGGAGCTGGCCAGTTCGGCGCCCATGCACATCGCGTGCAGCGGCGAGCAGTTCTTCGATATTGAGGCCCAGCGTGGCGGAGGTGAAAAGCACCGGAGAATCGGGGAGAAAAAATAATTCTCTGCGAAGTGCATCGAGGTAGCTGGCGCGAAACTCGCTCTCATTGGCATAGCCTTGCACACCATCGCCTTCGCGCGAAAAACGCCGGAGGGCGATGTCCCATTTGTTGACGACGACGACGAGTCCCGTGCCTGCCGTGGCGATTTTGCCAGCGAGTTGCTTGTCCATGCGTGTGACGCCACTTTCTGCTTCGAGGACGAGGAAGACAACGTCGGCTGAGGTGAGGGCGTTGTCCGAGCGCAGTTCGGAGAAGAAGTCGAGTGCGTCTTGATGCGTTGCGGCGCGCCGCCCGGCGGTGTCTATGAGTTCGAAGGGCCAAGAGGTACCGTCGCTCGCCGCATAGTCGAGGCGTGTGCGCACGGGGTCGCGCGTCGTACCTGCGATTTCGCTGACGATGAGGCGCTCGGCGTTGAGAAGTTTGTTGCCGATGGAGCTCTTGCCGACGTTGGGCCGCCCCACGAGGCAGAGGCGGATGCGCTGACTTGCCTTGCCCGTGCTGCTGCCTGTGGCGGGCGTTGTTTCCGGGCCGAGATGTTCTTTAATTTTGGCGATGAGGAAGGGGATCCCCTTCCCATGTTCTGCCGAGACGAGGACGGGGGCACCGAGGTTCATGCCGAAGAAATCTCCCTGGTTGTTGGCGCGCGCCTCGTTGTCGGCTTTGTTGGCTACGAGGATGACTTGTTTGCCGAAGTGGCGAAACCTGTGCGCGATTTCGAGGTCGAGGGGCGTGCAACCCTCGTTGACGTCCACGACGAGGAGGACGACGTGCGCGGCATTGATAGCGAAGCCCACCTGCTCCTCCACGGCATCGGCAATGGCGCGCGGCGTAAGCGCCGTGTAGAGGCCGATGCCGCCAGTGTCCATCAGCAGGTAGTTGCCGTCGCGCACTTCTTCGACGATGAGGTCGCGTGTGACCCCGGGCATGTCGTGGACGATGGAGACGCGCCGCCCGACGAGGCGGTTGAAGAGGCGGCTCTTGCCCACATTGGGGCGCCCGACGATGGCGACGCTGCGCGAGATTTCCGTGGAGCTGGACATGGCGTGCGAGCAAGCCAAGAAACGGCTCCGTAGAAAAGGGTAATCCAGCGCGCGAGCGACCTTCCTGCAGCACCTTCCCTAGAAAAAGGTTGCAACTGTGGGTGGCCCACCAAGCATTTTCCCCTCCACAATACACATACCAAGTATGTCCATCTCTTCACAGATTCCCAAAACAATGCTTTGCGCGGTCTTGCCCGGAGACCACACCGCGAAGCTCGAAACGCATCCCGTCCCGACGCCCGGGCATGGCGAGGTGCTCCTTCGCATGAAGGCCTCCACCATTTGCGGCTCCGACATCCGCTGCATCTACCACGAGCACTTGGGCAAAGGCCCCGAGGGCTACCAGAAAGGCATGATCGCCGGGCACGAGCCTTGCGGCCAAAT
>JAITHA010000074.1 GCA_031280235.1 Puniceicoccales bacterium
ATTCAGCTCACTTACAACTACGAGCAGCTTGAGGATGGAAAATGGAAGTTGCGAAAACAAAAGAGACTCTTATGGGACTTTAAGGGGCAGCGTGAACGGAGTGAAGAGCTCTCCCGAATCGACGAGTCAAATAGCATGGCCTTGCAAAAGATGGCGTTTGCCAATGGAAAATCCATTGCGAACACAGAAATATTTCGCAAGAAATCCGAGGAGTTTTCTCCGAATAAGGTAATGCTCGCGAAAGATGGATTCGAATATATAAAAAAACTCCAGAGAGGTTTTATCGTGAGCAGTATACAGATGGGTGATTTCGGGATCGCAGATGATTTTTACTTAAATTATTTCTTTACTTGGGACGGACTTTTGTTTCCCCAAACTTTAGAACGTCAGGGCAAAAACGGGATATCAATAGTTTCCAATCTCAAAAAAGACACCATCGAACTCATTTTGGCCAAAAAAGACAAGCAAAGTATCGCTTATACCTTCGACGCTGGAACAGGAATACTTAAAAATAGAAGCCGTTTGAGAAAGGGTCTGGATGGGACGATCCGCAGAGACAGAGACTGCGACATGGTCAAAATAAAACAAATCGACGGCTACAATATCCCGACAGAAATGAATTTGGATTTCGATCTTTACAATTCAATTGAGAAACAGATTATCGCAGACCGTATAAAAGCGCGCATCACTGTCGATGAGAAAAGTATTTTGCTTAATCAAGAGCTAAAGGATTCGGATTTCGAGCTAAAAATCCCTGTTGGTGCACAAGTCGATGACTATACTAAAGATATTTTTTACATATCAGATGGTGTCAATGGAGATCCTGAAATTCACGAACGCTTGGAGGATGCTCTGGAAGAGACCATCCGCGAAACGACACAACAAAGGAAATAAGCTATGCACTCCCATGAACGTCCCGCTTCTTCGCTGCTTTGTGGCGCACACGCAACACATGTGGCGTTGGGTTTGCTAGGAGATTCTAACCGGAATCTCCAAGAAATCCTGAACGCTTTTCCGGCGATAAAAAAAACCGGAGTCTCCTTGAATGAAATTGCCCTTTTCTTCCAAGAGAAAGGCTACTATTGGGCTATCCAAAATCTCTCGGAGATGGATATCATTAAAGGAACTCCGGAAAACGTCTATATCGTTTTAGATACATTCGATAAGCATATGTCGCATCTCGTTGTTAAGAAAAAAAATTCTCCCGAGCAATTGCAAATTATTGATTTCCCCGAAATTATCATAAAAACAGAAAGGGATGAGGTGTTTGCCAAGACTGAATCACCATGTCTGGTCATCGCAAAGCAACCCTTGTACTTTTTCCCAAAGAATGAGTTTATTTTTGCGCTTTCAACGCTCTTGAGCTTTTTCATCCTTTTTCTCCTCATTCGGAGAATTATACTTCAAAGAAAACGCACTTGATTTTTCCACGCTACACAAACATGTCTTCCATTCAAAATATCACTCAAACGGAGACTCCAAGGACGGAGCGCTTCAATCCAAAGAAGGGAAAAAGCAAAAAAGCCAAATTTTTGGTGATTGCTTTTCTTGGATTATTTGCAGTTCTCTTGTTTATCAAGATGAAATCGCCCGAATCGGGGAAAAATGTGTCCTTTGAAAAATCCGAGCTTGATTTTGGCGATTTGGAATGCGGCCCCCAAAATGCTGTTTCGCACAAAGAAATCAAACTCAAAAACGGCACGCAAAACACGATTCGCATCACTGAATTTTCTGCTTCCTGCAGTTGCTTGAAAATCCTAAAATACCCGGATTCAATCCCGCCCAATAGCGAAGGCGTTTTCAAATTGCAAGTGACTCTCAAGCCCAAAGATATTCAGGAACGCGATGTGGGTGTCATCGTTAAAACAAATAGTCCTGACTATCCAAAATTGGAATTTGGCGTGCGTGCCCGTCTAAAATCGAGTTTTTACGCCTTGCCGGACGAATTGGATTATGGGATAATGATAGATAAGAATCGACAATACAGCAAAATATTGTTTGTGTCCCAATTTGGATTCGCCAAGGACGTGAAGATTGCCAAAGCAGTCTCCAGCTCAAAGGCTATCACCCTTGGTACGGAAAAAATTACCCGCGAAGAATCAACAACGCAGCATGATGGACGCGCTGTCTTCGCACGAAACTCAGAATATCTCGTCACGTTCCAGCCGTCGGTGCTTGATTCATTCGATGGCGCCTCGCAAAGCTCTATGGCAATTGTGACATTTTTTCTGAGTAATGGAAAGAAATTGGAGATTCCTGTGAAATGGGAATTTTAAGGAATGAACGTCAATAATAAAAAGACCACTTATGGACAGAGCTACTAACCGCAAAAGACCAATGGGCAGACTTTTCCTCATTCGGAAAAGTCTGGGCTTTTTTTTCCTCCTCACTCTTGGTGGAATATTTCTCTATTCTGGGATTTTAAAGATCGGGGCGCCGTTGGATTTTGCCGATTCTATAGCAGGCTATCAGCTTGTGCCAGAGGCCCTTGTCAATGCATTGGCTGTGTTTCTGCCAGTTTTGGAGTGTGCTCTTGGGCTTGCAGTTTTCGTAAAATTTTTGCGGCGTCCGATCTTGTGGATGATTTGCGCGCTGTTATTTGTGTTTCTGGGCGCGTTGGTACAGGCAGCGGCGCGTGGCTTGGTTGTTGACTGTGGCTGTTTCGGTGGGGGGGCACCCAACCAAGGCAATATGTTTGTGAGCATTCTGCGGGATCTAATCTTGCTGGGAATGGTTGGCTTTTTGCTTTGGCAGGAAAAAGGCAAAATCTCGCCCTGCCCTTCAGCGTCCGGTTCAAAAGAAAGAAAAATTCTTCCGCAAGCATCATCCCTCAACGCAGTGACCGTGTCCGTTCTTTTGGTTCTCTGCGCTGCCGGAGTGGCTGTTGGCGTCAACCTTGCGCGCACAACGCCCGTTGAGTTTTCTTATAAAAGCAAGTCAGCGCGCCTTGCCGAAAAAATTCTCCTTCGGAAAGACGATACGGGCAGTCACCCCGACGCAAATGGGATCAAGGTCACCTACCTCATCGAGGCAAAGGACGAGGCACGCCTTGAAGAAATTATCCATTTTGTGGAACACGGGCCCGCTCGTGTCGCGTTGCTGGATGTGCGTCCCAGTTCGTTTTTTGATGACGGCCATATTAAAGGTGCGCTGAATCTGCCTGTTGGCGAATTTGAGCAAATTTATCCCAAACATAAAAAAACGCTAGAAGATGCCCGGCGCGTGATTGTTTATTGCGATGGCGCTGGTTGTGATTCGGCGGAAGTAGTTGCCGACACGTTAAAAAGACTCGGGCATGCGCAAGTTGTGGTTTACCACGGAGGCTGGAAAGATTGGGTGAAACACAAAAAAGCGACACTCCTTTCCTCCCGCACAAATTTCTGAAAACCGAACACATCAATCTACCCTCTCTCATTATGACACAAAGAAAATCAACATTTCCCCCTCCGTATGTCGCCAGCCATCGTACTTGGTTTGCGCATACCGTGCGCTTCCTTTTCATCATTTGTCTATTTTTTGCTGTTTCTTTGGAGGGACGGCATTTCGTGATAGATGGTGAGCGTGCGTTTTTAAAACCGCGCACTTCTGGGGAGAAGAATTTTCGGCCCAGCTTGGAAGTACAAGTTCGCGTGGATGCGGACATGCCAGCAGGAAAGTGCTACGTGCGGCTTTATCTCTTCGATGCAAAGGGGCGTCAGCAAGGGGGTGCCATCGGCCCTGTTCCAGAGCGCTACGATGGGACGCGAAAGAAGTCACAGCTTCCGTTTTACCTCAAAAGCCGCTCAAATTTGCGTCTGCGTTTTCTCTTGCCCGCAGACTTGGAAAAGAAAGCTGCGGCTGGCATTTATGGTGTGCTTGTCTTTGGAGACCAGCGAGATGCAACTGCCAAGTTGGTGCTTTCCCACACACGCAACGCCAGCGCGCGCCCGAAAGAATGGGGTGAATTTAATTTTCCGGAGAAAAAATTATGCCAGCAAAACAGCCGTTCGCGCGAAAGCAATCGCGAGCGTTTGACGGAAATAAAGTGTCCAACAGGACTTTCGGATTATCCTTATTTTACGCTGTTTGCACGCCTGCCTGCTGGCGTTAATACAGGGAAGGATGCGGGCGGCGTTTTGTGCCTTTCCCTGCTGGCCAATCAGATAGATGATGTACGCCGTTCGTTAATCAATCGCGACGCCCAGGGCGACATCGGCGACATGATTCGCTACGCCGACAACAAAAAGTTAATTGTGCTGTGTTGGGCCGCAAGGGCTTTCTGGGAAAATGGGCGCAATTGGGATGCACTGTCGCCCGAGACGGCGCGCTACCATGGCGAGCGTTTTGAGCGCGTTGTCGTCGCGTGGGAGCGCGGCGTAAAGCAGCTTGCAAATCGCTTTGAATTTGAGCCAAAAAATTTTCTTATTTGGGGCTATTCGAACTCGGCGCAATTTGCAGGGCGTTTGGCTTCGCGCCGCCCCGCTTATTTTGGCGCTGTGCACATGCACAATCCTAACGCATTTGCCATGCCTGTGGAGGCTGGGAAACACATTATCTGGGGCTTGACAATGGGCGAAGAGGATCCGGGGTTCGGCAGCGCGGTGCGGTTTCTTGTCAAAGCGCGAGAAACAGGTTATCGCGTCGTCTTTAAAGGAGTGCCCAAGATGGGTCATGAAAACGATCTTGGCTCACGGCAAATGGCCACCCTGATTTTCGAATATGTGCGCGGCCTGCCCACCGAGGAACGCGAGCGCCAGAGGATCATTTCTGCAGAAGTGGATAGCGCGATGTATTGTGGTGACTGGCTGCACCAGGTTGTCGAAACGCGTGACACAAAACTGGAACGCATCCCGCCCGGCCTGCGCGTCCCGCTCATGAATGAGCTCATCAAGCAGGCGTGGATGCGAGAAAAACCTCTCTCCAATGCCGATGATCCCTCTGGACAACACCCTTGAATAAAGTTTGTTTTCACCCATTTCTTTTCATGCTTCTTGCTGTTGTTAAATTAAGCGAACGTCTGGACTGGGGTTTTCGCAGCCCCAATATAACCGCCATCTATATAGCCTTGTTAATGACAGGCGTCTGGGCTCTTCCCGGCTTATTTCCACGCAAAAACAAGGGCGATACGGGCAAAGAAATTCCTCTCTGGCGCATTCTGCGTGTTGTGGCCTGGGTTGCTGCGCTATGCGTGTGCATTTACCTGACGAGCAAGCTCTTCCAAACAGGTTCACGCGGCGGAGCAGTGGCTGTGCTGGCGGGTTTTGGCGCGATGCTGGCCGCGCGTCTCAAGCAATGGCGTGAATGGCCCTTATGGCGCGTCAGCGCGGTGTTATTGGCGCTTGTTATTGTGGGAGTTTTGGCGTGGCAAATACACCCTGCCGAGAGGCTTACGCTCCAACACAGCATCGGCGATGCCTCGATAACAAATAGGTTGCGCATCTGGAAATGGGCACCTGCCATGATCATGGATGCGCCCGGCGGCTGGGGTGAAAGATTCGCGCCCAAAGCCTTATTTTCTTGGTACCAAGACGCCGATCATCTCGAAGTTTACAGCGAGTTTGTAAATAGCCATTTGGAATTTTTAATAGAACACGCCTGGCCCTTGCGTCTTGTTTATTTGTTTGGCTGGTTGCTGGCGCTGCGCCTCGTCTGGCCCATAGGTACTTTTTCGCCTAAACGGCGCTCTTTCGAAGAGGGCAATTTTCCCGTTGCCCCGTTGGGGACCATGGTGGCTTGGGGCGTCGGTTCGACTTTCACAACAATGCATGCCGAGTGGCAACTTTGGGTGGCACCTTGCGCGCTTTTTCTCTGGGCCGTGGGAATACGCGTGTATTGGCGGCAATGGCCCAGCGTGAAAAATCTTTTATGGAGCGTTGGTACGCCGGCGTTTATTTTGCTTTCCGTCTGCCTGCTCGTCGGTGGATTTTCCCCCCTCTCCACAAACGATCTCGGGCGCAGTGTCAAACTCGGGACTGGCAAAGTACAAATCGTCGTCCTTGCCGGCACCAGCGAGCACAAAGAACAGCGCAACCGGAGCATAACGCGCGACGATACCCGAGAACTACGCATCGCTTGGAAAGCGCACAAGAAAAAGCCAACCCTTCTGTGGACGACCCAAGCCCAGCGCATCCCCGACGAAACGCGCCCACAGATTCTCGTTCTCATAGGAAAACCTGACTTTACGACATGGCCCCCCATCATCTCCCGAGCCGAACGCATCATCGCGCTCGCGCCCGAGTTCCCCCCCGAGGCCTTTTTTGACGAAACGACACTACCCAAAGTGCAAGCCTGCTACGGCGAACTTTCCAATGCCGCACACAGCGCCGCCTGGGAAAACAGCGGCCGCTGCAGTGTTCTCCTTGGCACAGGGGACTTTTTCTCCGACTGGGCCAACGCGATACTGGACGGAAAACTACCGGAAACCCGCTTCGCCGAAGAAAAACAGCCATGAGGCAAAAAAACGAGAGCGCCCCACCAAATAACTACTTTATGAGGAGGCTGTCTAACCTCGGCAGCTGTCCACCCAAATGTCGTGCCACCAATCGTTGATCGTCGGAGGGGTCATATTCTCCCACAGGCGCAAGTCCGTTCCAAGCGGGAGGTTGATGGGAATGTCATACTCGAAGAATTTCTCTGCAGACCAGTCTTCTCCAGCCAGCCAGCGCACACGTTTCCAAAGCTGGTAGCGCTCCAGTGCGGTGAAATATGCGGTGCCCCCGTGCATGGTGCTCAGTTCGCGCCTTTCGGGCGTCCAGACTGTGAGCCCATTGTAGTACCCTGCTTTATAAAAACCAACCCCGGCATTCACGTATTCCGGACGCTTAAGAAAAGCCTTCCACTTGACCTGCTCTGGATCGTTGGTAGCATCAAGCATCCAGCCCAGACCATCTTCGTCCTCATGATAGGCGGCGAGATCGGTGGGCTTGGCATTCACAACTTCCGCCGGGGCATAGAGATCCGGCATTCGCCCGAGAATGTGCCCAACGAATTCATGCGCCGCCCAGTAGGGATCGCCGACTTGCAGCACGGACATGAAAGAAAACCAACCCATCGCCCAGCCGCCATACGGACCGTTCGCGACAAAACAAGCATGTATCGCCTTGGGATTGATGCCAGGGATCTTCTTAAGTTGCTGAAGGACAAGGTCATAATTCGCAGTACAATTGTGCCCACCAAACTTGTTTTGCCGTGGGGACATGTTATGTCCATAGTCGTCTGTTGTGCCGCGTTCCTTGGACTCGGCGATATAAATTCCAAGGTCGATGTAGTCTGAAAGTAAATCGCGGAACACCATGACTTTTTTCAAGTTTTCGGCAAGCACCCGCCCGGCAGTTTCCCAGTAGCCACCTTTTTTGTTATCCTGCCGGTCGAAGCCATCGCCCACGATGATGACCGCCACGCCTTTCCCTTTTTTATGGCGGTTCAGCCAGATTACATCGCCGTCTTTATAGTAGTCCCCTTTTTTGCCTTGGGTGATTGTCGTTGTGAGGCTTGGCGTGCCGGGCATTGAGATAGTTATTTTCCCGCTACGTTCTTTGCCTGTGTCATTTGGGGTGGCGGCTATTTTGAAAATATCAACGCCTGGACCGCCATTTTTTTTCTCCGGTTTTATCCAATTTGCCTCAGAGGTGATTTTCCAAGTCTTGCTGGCCGAGACTCGATAATGCCGCCCCTGACCAGTGTCGGAGAGTTCCAGATTTGCGTGACTCACGCTAAAACGAAAATCAGTTTTCCCTTGAGAAACGATTATCGTCTTTGAGCCACGCTTGCTTTTTAAGACGATTTTCCCGCTCCTCGGTTTATCCTCCGAATTGGCTTCGACAAGCACGCGTAGCTCCGTCTTGCCTGCAGCGGCGTGCAAAGGGCGTAACTTTATCCAAGCGGGCGTCTTCGACTCCCAGTCGATATCACTTTCGACGACGACTTGCTCAATCGCCCCGCCCTCCACATCCTCCACGGAGAGCGTTTCTTTACTCACCGCTAGCCCCGCTGCGGAGAGCGGGCTGGCGTGGTCAGGGATGAAGGCCGCGAAAAGCAACGCGGCGAAAGGAAATAAGCGCATGGATAAAATTCTACACGAATGTCTATGCCCGAAGAGAGCTCGTGTTTATTTAGTCTGCCAAGTTGAACGTTTTGACAAACGCGTTGTTGTTCAGATTCTGCTCACGCGTCTGTTTTTTCGCATCGGCATTTACCATAGCGCCGACAGTGAAGGAGGTCGTGCCAGCGGGCAGTTTCTTCAGCTTGATGGGCTTGGTATGAATGTAGGTGGCATAAGCCTCCTTGGCGTTATCAGAGTCTGTGGCACACGAGGCTCCGCGAAGAATGCTCTTTGCGTCTTTATAGGTCGTTTCGCCTTTGAGGCTTTCACCCATCGCAGGCGCGGACGCAGCTGTCCACGACACGTTGTTCCAGAGGAACAGGCTATTGAAGATGCCGTAGCCCGCGCCGTTGTTGTTGATTTTTAGTTGGATAATCGGTGCACCGCCTTGCTTCACTTCGGCTGGGTTAGCGAGATATATGTCGTTTATCTCGAAATCCGGGAGTGCGAGCTCTTGTTTAAACTCATAGTTGAGCAGGGTTTCATTGGTGCCAAGGGCTTTCTTTTCCGGGTCAACGATGATTTTATACGGCAAGTCATATCGGCCTGTAGTGTTTCCACTATCATTTGGCCCTTTGGCGACAAGGCCTTTGATGATAAACAGGCGTTGCTGCCATGGCGAGATTTTCGGAATGGTAAATTTTTTGACGAGTTTCCCAGTGTTCATATCCCAGAGCTCAGCCTTGGTCGCTGGGCAGGGGAAGAAGTCTGTGGAAAGGTAAAAACCCACGTCGAATTTTTGCCCATCGCGCAGCGGATATTCTTGGGGAACAAGGTGGTTCCCTGTAAGCGTCGTACGATAAAGAGCCGTACTGAACTCTTGAGAGTTGTTAGACAAATCAGACTCCTCTTGCGCAGCGGATTCACGGCCCAATATTGAGCGAAACACGATCTCTTGCACGTAGTAAGGAACAGAGCTCCCGTCGTTAGCCGTGGTTGTTTTTCGCTCATAGGCACCTTGGGGGGCCACGGTAATGTTTTTCACTTTAATCTTCTTTTGCTGCCCCGGTTTCAAGGCAGGTACCTTGACCTTAACGACTGCCTTTTTATTTGCGATCATTTGGTCCCAAGCTTCATCGGTCGCGCCAGCGAGCCAGACTTCAAGCGTCGTCGCTTTCGATGGTGCCTTGCCCAAGTTACCGACGGCGAAATCGATGTCCAATTTACTCCCGTTGTAAAGCTCTTTTATGTAGTAGCCAACTTGTGGTTTTCCTTGTTCATCCACGTAGTCATACGAGACGAGATCCTTCTTCGGGATGCTAAATCCCAAGGCGAGGTCGGCCTGACCTGTTGCGACCTTCAAATAAACTGGGTCACCATCAAGAGTAAGCGTTGCGGTGACAGTGCCTTTGGCATTTTTAGCGGCTTTTGTGCGGATGTAGAGTTTCGTGGCTCCTGCGGGAATGGTGCCTTTTTTCAACCATTTTTTTCCGTCAAAAGAAACTTCGCCGTTCTGGATGGAGAAGGGTGCTCCGGGAGCATAGTCGTAGAGATTAAAGTTTTCGATGGTGGCGGAGGCGTATTCGCCAGCGGCAGCATCACCCATTTCGAGAACATTCCCGCCTTCGACAAAACGGCGGTTGACTACGACGGTGAAGGTCTGCCTCGCTGTTTGTCCGTCCGTTGTCCGGGCTTCGATAGTGATATCGGATTGGCCGTCCTCGGTGGCTTGGAGAGACTTGAGCTCAAGCCAACGCCCATCTTCCACGTTTATCTCAGCTTGGACATATTGCGGATGCGAATTCCCTACGACGCTGAAAGTTATTCCAACGGGAGAGGCGGAAATCAGACTGACAAATCCCCACTGTTGTTCGGCATTGATATTGCCGACGAAGGGAGTGTCGTAGTAAAAATCGCCTGAGTCCACGACCTTTTCTTCGCCCATGGTTTTGAGGTTGTTGATGGCGTCAAAAACAGCCATGTCCGCCTCTGTGGCGAGCTTGGCGAAAGTCGTGAAACCTCCGTTTTGGGCGTCGAGATTATCGCTGTTGTCGCTGATATTGACGAACCACTCGTTCGTGGCGCTGTCTGGCCCGCCGCCCTGGGCTTCAGCAGGCAGCTTGGCCATGGCGACAGTCCCGCGCGTGTTGCTCATTTTGCTTGCGTCGAATTCGTTTCGAACGGGGTCGAATGCGGGAATTTTGGCGATCCCACTGCCGGTCTGGTAATAGCCACCGCCTTGCACGACGAAGTCCTTAACACGGCGGTGGAAGAAGGTGTAGTCGTAGTACCCTTCGTTTACATAGCGCAAAAAGTTGGCCGTTGTGGCGGGCGCGATGTCGGTGAAGAGCTCAAGGGTCACCTGCTTTTCCGAGTTGACATCGTTGGCAATCACTAGGCGCACCTTGTTGGTGGCTGGGTCTTGGAAGAAACGGGTGAGGAGGAGCGCGCGCGAGTCGCCCGGATTGGAGGTATAGCCAGCTATCTGCTGGGTTGTTTCGATGGCCTTGAGGGGCAAGGCTGCGCCAATCATCAGGACGGCGAACAATGTCGGGAAAACACCAAACAGACGTTCTTTCAATGTCTGTGGCAGACGGAGGCGGCAGATGGAGGCTGTTATTTTGTTCATGGTGCTTTGTGTCTATTGTTGATTGTGGGATCGGGGAGCAGGCTCCCGTGTGCGCGAACATGGGGAGGAGGCTTTGCAAAGCGAGGGGGAAAACGGATTTTTGCGAAAAAAGAATGCAACGTTTCTTTTTCTGGGGAGCTGCGTGGGGCGAGAAATCGGCCTTGTGCCCTGCCTTCCAAGGCTTGGGAGATTTCCTGTGGTGCCGGGATATTCGTGTTGTCGTACTGGCCGATTTAGACATACCACGCCCTCCGAAATGAGCGTATTCTGTACCACGCAAACCGCACTCTCAACTTGGGCACAAAACATCGCCCCCTCCCCCACGCTTGCCGTCGATGCAAAGGCCAAGGCACTCAAGGCAGCGGGCAAAGACGTATGCGGCTTCGGCGCGGGAGAGCCCGATTTTGACACCCCGGCTTTCATCAAGGAAGCCTGTGCCCAGGCCCTCGCCAACGGGCAGACCAAGTACACGGCCACGCCGGGCATCCCGCCCCTGCGCGCCGCCATCGCTGCGGCGTATAACGCGCTCGGATTTGCCGTCGCGGATTCGCAGGTCGTCGTTTCATCAGGCGGCAAAATGTCCTGCTATCTGGCCATCCTCGCCACGGTGAGCCCCGGCGACGAGGTCATCATCCCTGCACCCTACTGGGTGAGCTACCCGGAGATGGTAAAGCTCGCTGGCGGCCAGCCGCATTTCATTTCCACACAAGATGATGTGGGCTTCAAGGTGACGCCCGAACAGCTACGCGAGGCCATCACGCCCAAGACGCGCCTGCTCATCCTCAACTCTCCCTCCAACCCAACCGGGGCCGTCTACTCCAGAGCAGAGCTGCAAGCCTTGGTGGACGTGGCGCTCTCCGCAGGCCTCTACATCCTCTCCGACGAAATCTATGAACGCCTGCTCTACGATGGCCAAGAATCGCTGCATCCCGCCATTTTTTCCACCGCCGCCGCAGGCCGCGTCATCACTGTCTCCGGCTTCGCCAAAACCTACTCCATGACGGGCTGGCGCTTGGGCACGCTCGTCGCCTCGCGCGAGATCGCCTCAGCCGTCGCCGACCTGCAGAGTCAGACGACATCCAACGTCACTACCTTCGCCCAATACGGCGCGCTCGCGGTTTATCAAAAACCTGCCGAGGCCGAGGCCGCGCTCGCCGGGATGCTTGCCCACTTCGACCGCCGCCGCTTGCGCTTGCTGGAAGGCTTGAACGCCATCCCAGGTTTGCGCTGTTTCCGCTCTCAGGGCGCCTTTTATCTTTTCCCGAACATCGCTTCCTTCGGGCTCAGTTCGGCGGAGTTTTGCGCCCGTCTGCTGGAGGAGGAGCTCGTCGCTGCCGTGCCAGGCTCGGCCTTTGGCGCGGAAGGTTACCTGCGCCTAAGTTATGCCACAGCGGACGCTACCATCGAAAAAGGCCTCGAGCGCCTCGCCCGTTTTTGCCAAAAACTGCGCGCCTGAGGCTCCCAACTCGCCCGCTACCGCCACTCTTTCGCCCAAATACCACACACGCCATGAACCGCCGAAACTTCCTCGCCACATCCGCCAGCGCCTGCGCCGCCATAGCCATCCCGGGCGCACTTGCCAGCGCCCAGCCAGCGTCACAGGGCTTCCAAAAAAGCGACGGCATGAACTATGCCCCGCAAGGAAAGCCCAAGCCCGTCGTCAAACCCGGCGAGTTCACCTTCGCCGCCGCCCACCTCGACCACGGCCACATCAACGGACAGTGCAATGGTCTCATCGAAGCAGGGGGCGGGCTGAAATGGGTCTTTGACCCCGACGCACAAAAAGTCGCCGCCTTTTGCCAGCGCTATCCCGGGGTCAAAATCGCCCGCTCGCTTGACGAGATCCTCGACGACCCGTCCGTGCAGCTTATCGCCGCCGCCGCCGTGCCCAACGTGCGCGGCCCCATCGGCTGCCGCGTCATGCAAGCTGGCAAAGACTACTTCACCGACAAAACGCCTTTCACCGAGATGGCACAGCTGGACGAGGCGCGCCGCATCGCTGCAGTGACAAAACGCAAGTACATGGTTTACTTCAGCGAACGCTTGCACACCGAATCCGGCATGTACGCCACCGACCTCATCCAGGCCGGCGTCATCGGCAAAGTCATCCACGTGCTTGGCCTCGGCCCGCACCGCCTCAACAGAGCCTCACGCCCGGCCTGGTTCTTCAAGCGCAAGGAATATGGCGGCATCCTCTGCGACATCGGAAGCCACCAGTTTGAGCAGTTTCTCACCTACTCCGGGGCGACAGACGCCACCATCGCCCACGCCGCCATAGGCAATTTCGCCAACCCAGAGACGCCGGAGCTCGAAGACTTTGGCGAAGCGTCCCTCACCGGAAATAACGCCTCGTCCAACTACATCCGCGTGGACTGGTTCACGCCAAACGGCCTCAGCACCTGGGGCGACGGGCGCATCGTCATCCTCGGCACAAAGGGCACCATCGAGCTGCGCAAATACGTCGATATCGCACGCGACAAGACGACCGACCATGTCTACATCGTGGACGACAAGGGAGAGCGCCACCTGCCCGTCGCCGGGAAGGTCGGCTACCGTTTCTTTGGCGAACTCATCCTCGACAGCCTCCAGCGCACAGAAAAAGCCATGACTCAGGCGCACGCTTTCAAGGCCGCCGAGCTCTGCCTGCGCGCACAAGCGCAAGCCTCGTGGCTGACCCGATAAGGCCCACCGATGGACTGCGCAGTGACAACGGATGGCGGCGCGCCGCCCGCGCCTTGGTATTGCGTGCGCGCCCAACCCCGCCGCGAGGCGCTGGCAGCAGCGGCCCTGCCCACCCTCAAGGGCGTCAACGTCTTCCACCCGCGCGTCCACTACATGCGCCCAACCCGCCTCGGCATCCGCCGCAACACCGTCTCCCTCTTCCCGGGGTACCTCTTCGCCCGTTTCCACCTCGACCTCCTCAAACAGGTGACCTACACGCAGGGCGTCGCGCGCGTCATCCGCCGTGGCCTTGATGCTGTTGAGGTACCACCTATCGTCATCAATGAACTTTTCCTGCTCACCTCCGGAGGCTCGGTCAACCTAGGCACACCCAAATTTCGCATCGGGCAAAAAATCCGCGTAATCGCTGGCATCTTTTGCGGCACAGAGTCCACCATCGTCCGCCTTGCCCCCGCCCGCAAGCGAGTCGCAATATTGCTCGAACTCCTCGGGCAAACACAGGAGGTCACTCTCGGTCTCGACCACATCGACATCTTGGACCCCGATCCACGCCACCGCATCTGCTGGTAAAAAAAGCGGCCTTGCCCCGTACGCGCACGCTCATGACCATCCGCCTCGCATCCCCCCTGATACACGACAGCATCGTCGATGGCGAAGGCCTGCGCACCGTCATCTGGACCCAAGGCTGCCTCTTGCGTTGCCCAGGGTGCCACAACCCGCACACCCACGACACCGCCGGGGGCTTCGAGCTGCTGATCGAGCAAGTCAAGATGGAGCTGCGCCAAACCAAGGCACAGAGCGGCATTACCTTCTCCGGCGGCGAGCCCTTCCTGCAAGTGGCCGCTTGCGTCGAAATCGCACGCTTCGCCAAGACACGTAGCTGGAACGTCTGGTGTTACACAGGGTACGTCTACGAGCAGCTGCGCGAAGACGCGACCAAACTGCCCTTGTTACGCGAAGTAGATGTCCTGGTAGACGGGCCGTTCATCTTGGCCATGCGCGACCTGCGCCTGCGCTTTCGAGGTTCCCGCAACCAGCGAATCCTGCGCTTGAAACAAGGCCTCCTCGCATAAAACGCATATGCAAAGGAAGGTTCCTTCGCTATTGAAAGATTTAATTCTCTCCTTTCCCAATTACAAAGGCACAGCAATTAACCCATTTTTTCAACCCGCAAGTACCATGAAAAATAAAAAAACAGATGCGCCGCCCCTGGGAGAATGCCCGAATAGTGAGGAATTGTCCGCCATTGTCGCTTGCACCGTCTTTCCATTACACTACACTTCGGCGAGTCAAGTTATCACATAAACCGGGTTTAAAAAATCAACGCGCACGCTCCACGAAACCTACCTTGCGGTGCACTTTTGCAAGAGTCTTCCAAGCAGTCTTTTGAGCCGCATCAGCGCCCGCCTTGAAGACCGCGTCAAGATGTGCCGTGTCTTGAATCAACTCCTCGTAGCGTAAGCGTACAGGGTCGAGTCGCGCAATGACGGCATCGGCCACCACCGCCTTGAAAACTCCGTAGCCCTTGCCAGCAAATTCTTCTTCCAAGGCACCCATCTCGCGCTCTGTCACAGCACTCATTATCGCCAACAAGTTGGTGATGCCAGGCTTGTCCTCGCCTACTCGCACCTCGCTTCCTGAATCCGTCACCGAAGAAAGAATTTTCCTGCGCACAACATCCGGCGTGTCCGTTAAATAAATGGTGGCATTGGTGTTGGGATCTGACTTCGACATTTTGGACGCCGGGTTTTGCAGCGACATGATGCGCGCACCCGTCTTTCCAATGAAGGCCTCCGGCACATTGAAGGTCGGGGAAAACGTACGGTTGAATTTTTCGGCAAGGTCTCTGGCAAGTTCAAGATGCTGCTTTTGGTCTTCGCCAACCGGAACAACGTGCGCGTTGTAGAGGAGGATATCTGCCGCCATGAGCACCGGATAATACAAGAGCCCGGAATACACAAACTCTTGCTTGTGCGCCTTGTCCTTAAATTGAGTCATCCGCTCAAGCTGGCCCAAGGGACAAAGACACCCCAAGACCCAAGCCAACTCCGTGTGGCCAATGACGTGGCTCTGCACAAAAATATGGCTACGCTCTGGATCAATGCCTGCAGCGATGTATTGAGCAAGACAGGTGTAAGTATTACGCCGTAGTTCTGTCGGCACCTTTGGCAAAGTGATCGCGTGCTGATCCACAACGCCGAAATAACACTCATAATCGTCCTGCATCCGACCCCAATTGATAACGGCACCAAGGTAGTTGCCAAGATGGAGGCGTCCAGTAGGTTGGGCGCAAGTGAGCACGACAGGGCGTGTTGCCGTAGAAGGTGCTCCGCTGGTGTTGGTGGTGGATGACATGGTGTCGTTGGGAAAGGAGTGGGTCATGAAAACAGGGTACAACCTACATTCAACGTTCAAGTTTCAGGTTGGCGGAAACACGGGAGGTCCCGCCCATAAACGATTTGCGATTCACGACATCTCGTTTCGTACCCATGTTTTGTTTCTGGCAGGCAGAATGCATGACTGCGTGAAATGAAAATAGGTAGCGCTTGCAATCAAACATGAATGCGAAACTTTTTGATAAGAAGGGTGAGCCAAGCGTGCAAAAGCGCCAATGAAAGGGTTGAGCCTTGGGCGCAAAAGCATTTCCTGCCGCCACTCCATGCTCGAACTTGACGGCATCCATCTCCGCTACGGACACCAATTGCTCTTCGACGACGTCTCCGCCGTCATCGGTGGGCACGAGCGCATCGGTCTCGTGGGCCTCAATGGCTCTGGGAAATCGACCCTGCTGAAACTCATCGCAGGCCTAGCGGAGCCCGACACTGGGCACCTCCTCAAAGCCAATGGCATGAGCCTTGGCTACCTGCCGCAAGACGGCATCGAGTGCCACGGGCGCACGCTCTTCACCGAAGTCGAACACGCGCTGGACGACATCGTCTCCCTGCAACGCAAGATGGACGCACTCTCCGCACGATTAGGGGAGCTGCCGACGGAAGGGGCAGAGTATCAAGAAGCCCTGCTGATGCTCGGGGACTGGGAGCACCAGCTCGAAGACGCCGAGGCACACAAGGTAAAATCTCGCGTGGAATGTGTGCTACTGGGGTTGGGGTTCCAAATGGCGGACATGGGGCGCGACACGGGTGAATTCTCCGGTGGCTGGCAAATGCGCATCGCCCTGGCCAAGCTCCTCCTGCGCGAGCCTTCCTTGCTCCTCATGGACGAACCGACCAACCACCTCGACATCGAGAGCCAACGCTGGCTAGAGGAATGGCTCCAGCGCTATCGCGGAACCCTCATCGTCGTCTCGCACGACCGCGCCTTTCTCGACACCGTCTGCAAACGCACCCTCGCCCTCAAGCTGGGCCGCCTTGAAGACTACGCAGGCAACTACAGCTACTACGAAAAAACCTCCGCCATGCTGCGTGAACAGCAGCGCATCGCCGCCGAAAAACAGCGCCGCGAAATAGAGAAAACCCAAACCTTCATCGACCGCTTTCGCGCCACCGCCACCAAGGCTGCCCAAGTGCAAAGTCGCATCAAAGCGCTCGCAAAAATCAAACGCGTCAACGTGGACGAAGAAGACGAGTCAGCCATCGCCTTCCGTTTCCCACCGCCACCGCCAAGCGGGCAGACGGTGCTCAAACTCGACAGCGTGAGCAAAAGCTACGGCACGCTACGCGTGTTTGCCGGCGTGGACCTGCAGATCGAACGCGGCGAACGCCTCGCCGTCGTCGGCCCAAACGGCGCCGGCAAATCCACCCTCATCCGCATCCTCGCAGGCGCCGAGGCGCCGAGTAGCGGTACCCGCACAGAGGGCCTGCGTGTGGCCGTCGCCCATTTCGCACAAAACCAAGCGCAAGAACTCGACCCCAGCATCGACGTCTTTGAAACCGTCAACTCGATCGCAACCGGCGAGGGCAAAACCCGCCTGCGCTCCGTCCTCGGGGCATTTCTTTTTCGCGGCGACGACGTTTTCAAAAAAGTCTCCGTGCTCTCCGGCGGCGAACGAAACCGCCTCGCCCTTGTGCGCCTCCTTCTGCGCCCATTCAACTGCCTCATCCTCGACGAGCCCACCAACCACCTCGACATGCGCTCGAAGGCCGTCTTGGCCGAAGCTATCCGCCACTACGAGGGTACGTTCATCATCGTCTCTCACGACCGCGCCTTTCTCGACCCACTCGTGACCCGCGTGCTGGAAGTGCGCAAAGGGCGCCTTCGCTCCTTCCCGGGTAACGTCAGCTACTACCTTGAGGCCACCCAAGCTGAACGCCTCGGGCAAGCAACGGGCACCGGAAATACAGTCAGCACAGTGGCAAATGCCCCGGCCAAAGCACAATTACCCAGCGACCCGCGCGAACGCCGTCGCCTCGTGGCCGAACGAAACCTGCGCATGGCGCCATTGCGGAAAAAAATCGCCGAAGCCGAGGCCACCATCGCCAAATTGGAAACCGCCATCGCCAACTGGGAGGAGCAAATGGCCTCACCAGAATTTTTCAAAAAAGGCACCAACACCAAGGCCGCAATAGATAGCTACAACGACACCAAGGCCAAGCTCGAAACCACCTACGCTCTCTGGAGCCGCCTGTCGGAAGAGCTGGAAACGGCGTGATAAACGGCGCGGCAGCTACCGGGCGGGCCCGGCGCATTCCCAGCGCCCCCAGAGGGAAAGCGGGAGGAGGCGCCCGCCCGCCTCGTCGTGATGCGTCAATTCGCCGATGCTGACGCTGCCGCCGAGGCCCGCCGTCATCTGCCCGAGCAAGTTATGGCAAAGAATCGCCGAGGCATCTATCGTGTAAACAGTGAGCAGGATGAAGCGCGCGGTCTCTGAAAGAATTGCCCGGCAGGCATCAAGGAGCGGCGGCAGGTCACGTTCAATTTTCCAAAGCTCGCCACCTGGGCCACGCCCGAACACCGGCGGATCGAGCAAGATGGCCTCATAGCGCCCACCGCGCCGCTCTTCGCGCTGCACAAATTTCGTGGCGTCCTCGATGATCCAGCGGATGGGGGCATCGCCCAATTTGGAAAGAGCCTGGTTGCGCCGCCCGAGGGAAACGGCTGGCCGAGAGGCGTCCACGTGCGTAACATGCCAGCCCGCCGCAGCGCAAGCCAAGGTGGCCGCACCCGTGTAGCCGAAGAGATTCAAGGCGCGCGGAGGCTGGCCTGCCGCAGCGCGCTGCGCCGCCAACCAGCACCAGTGGGGCGCCTGCTCTGGGAAAAGCCCTATTTGCTTCGAGCTGTCCATGAAGCGCAGCTGGAAGCGCAGCCACCCTGCCCCCTGCCCCGCAGCAAGCGGGAAAGCGAGCTCCCACTCCTTGGGCGCCTGCCCGCAGGGGAAACGCCACCTCCCCTCGTCCTCGTGCACAGCGTGGGCACCATACCAGGCCTCCCGGGCGAGCGCAGGCCGCCACCACGCCTTGGGCTCGCCGCGCACAATGCGCACCGAGCCAAACTGCTCCAACTTGCGGCCATTGCCAGAGTCAAGCAACCGGTATGTGGGCCAGTCTGTTGTGAGGACTTCAATGTGCATGTCCGTTGTCGTGTTTCTGGGTGAAAATAAAAATGTGGTGCCCGGGCGTTCCTTGGAAACGGAGGCTTCAGGGAGATTCCTCGAGCGACACTGGGCAGTCTGCCTGCGGGTCGAGGACGGTAAATGTACACTTAGGGCGCAAGGAACGCACGGCCATCATGGCATCTGAAACGAGTTCCGGTGAGTTGCACTCACGGCTCAAGTGTCCGAAGAAAACATGGCGCAGACAGTTGTTTTCGAGGGTCATCAGCAGCTCCAAGGCCAAGTCGTTAGAAAGATGCCCATGACGCCCACGGATGCGTTGCTTCAGGCTCGGCGGGCGCCCCGAGTTGTCGAGCATCCCGCAGTCGTAGTTCGCCTCGAGCACGAGGTGCGTGGCATGGCGTAATTTTTCTCGGACGAGCTGCGGGACGTAGCCGAGGTCCGTCACCCAAGCCACCGTCCAGGCGGGCACCGCTGCGCCAAAAGAAAAAGCGTAGCCCACAGGGTCCGCTGCGTCGTGAGGGATGGAAAAGGCGCTAACGGTAACTCCCCGAAAAGTGAAACAACTCCCGGTTTCGAATATCTTCCAGTTGCCAGGCATCTTTTCCCTGCTGGCCTGAATGGCCTGCTGCGTCTCTCGATTCGCGAAAAATACAAGGTGCTCAAAGCGGGCCAGCCCAACGAGCCCACAGCAGTGATCCTTGTGCTCGTGGGTGATGAAGACGGCATCGACGTCCTTGATGCTTTCACCGATCTTCGCAAGAGCCTGCTCAATGCGGCGCCCAGAAAGACCCGCATCGACAAGGATGCGCGCGTGCGGGGTGACGAGGAGGCTGCAATTCCCGGAACTACTGCTACCAAGGATGTGTAAACGAAAATTCACCGCGCGCAGGCAAAGCTTCCCAATCATTTACTCAATGGAGAACTTCTTTTTCACCCCACTCTACGAAGCGCACGGGCAGCGGCAGCGGGGTTAACTGCGCCACAGATTGCCGAGGCCACAGCGAGCCCGGCTACTCCGGCAGCGCGCACAGACGCGGCCACGCCCAACGTGATGCCGCCAATCGCCACCACGGGGCACGGGCTGCGCGCCACCAAGCAGGCCAGCTTTTCCACGCCGACAACGGGCGAGACGTCGCGCTTTGTCCCAGTAGGAAAAATCGGGCCGATGCCGATGTAGTCGAGCAAGGAAAAATCCGTCGCCTCAAGCTGGCGCAAATTATTCGTCGAGAGGCCAAGCCAGCGCCCCGGCCCAAGTAAACGGCGCGCGGCCTGCGGCGGCAAATCGCGCCGCCCGATATGCGCGCCATCCGCATCCACAGCCAGCGCCAGATCGATGTGGTCGTTGACGAGCAATGGCACACGGCGCACAGCCAGCAGGGCACGCAACGCCTGCGCCTCCGCATAGGCCGCACCTTTGTGCGCATGCACCGTGCGATATTGCACGAGCGAAACCCCGCCCTCGACAGCAGCCACCACCGTATCCAACAGGCCAAGGCGGCAGCGATCCGGCGCATCCGTGACAAGGTAAAGACTCAGGGATTCGGGTAAATCAGGCATGGGAAAAAACGGAACGGTACGCGCCGAACCCACCCGCGCAAACCCTCTTTCCTGGCACGAGCGAGCGAGTGCACCTCAAGCCAGTGCCCACAGGATAAAGCGCATTGACCTTTCCACAGCGTTTAAAAGACTGCCACCCAAGTAATCGCTTTTCATGAATCCCTCGCCTCGTTTTCCCTCCCTTATCCACCTCCTCGCGCGGGTCTCCTCGTGCCTCGGCGCAGCGATTTTCCTTCTGGTACTCGCGACGCCGACGCCCGCCATGGCGCAATCTTCCTTTGCCCCAAGAGGCTTCCAAGGTGTCTCCTCTGAAAGATCTGCAATGGAGGACTTCCAGCGTTTTCGCGAGATGCGCCTCAGCAACACCTGCCTGCGCTTCACTATCACCCACATGCCACGCAAAGGCGATAAAGAGGTCGTCCACAAGGGTGTCGTTTGGACCACGTTTTACGGGGACGGGCCGATTTTCCGCATGGAGCTGGCACCCGCCAACTCGGGAAAACCGCTGCGCCTCATCCTCAAGGGCGGCCCCTCGCCAGCGCTCTGGCTAAACGACGGGAAGGGCCAGCCTGCCATCTCCTCCAACAAGGCGCTTTTGCCCGGCCTCATCTTCACACCGTTTGAGCTGCAGACGCCGTTCGTCTATTGGAAAGACACCAAGTATGAGACGACGCAGTCCTTTCGCGGGCGCCCCGTCCTCGCCTTCCGCATAAATCCGCCAGGCCACTTTAAAACCTCGCATCCCGACGTCGGCTTTGTGCGCATCAAGCTCGACCGCCAATTCGGGGTCATCATGCAAACCGTGGTGTACAACGCTGCCGAAAAAGAAGTGCGCAAGTACGAGGCCGAGACCTTCACCGAAGTCAAGGGCATCTACATCCCGGAGGAATTGCGCGTTTTTGATCTCGCGACGCGAGACAAGGACGTTTTCCGCGTCAACCAAGCCGCCGTCCAACTCAAACACGACTTGGGAATATTCTCCCCAGACTCTCTCGACAAGCCCGCCAAACAACCACCCGAAGCGGACTTTATACGCATCAATTGACTGGGGCGGGCGTCGGCGCGCCAGGGGCATTGTGACGCGAAAATGTCTCCAACAACCAGTCCGCGAGCCGCGTAAAATCAGCAAAATTGAGCTGTAGCTCTAACCGGATTTTTTTATCCACCGTGACGAAGTTGAGCTTCCGCAATAGCCGCCGCGCAAAGGCTTTCTCCTCATTCGCCTGCGCGACCGCTACATCCGAATCCCTCACCTTGGCCATTCGCGATTTTCTCTGCCAGTAACTGTGCACCATCTGCAAATAAGCGTGAAGCTCGTACGCCTTCTCCCTCGAAGCAAAGCCACCCTCGATACGCAAGCACACCACACCGCCGCACACGCCGAAAGCTGCAAAGATTTGCTCGGGCAAGGGCAAATTGACAGGCCAACCCCAAGTGCCTCTCACGAGATCGCGCCTCGGCACCAAGCCCCCGTCCAACATGGCGAGCAGGAACGGCACACCCACGTGCGCACCCACGTCGTCGAGCTGCGCGGGAGACGTGAACGAGTGGGAACGATTCTCAAGCGCCGCAAACACACGCGGCAAAGTGAGCGCGGAGGCATCTGTCAGCAGCAACGTGTGCTCGTCTCTGGCGCACAGGGCACCTTGCGCCACCGCCACCACCGTGTGACCCTGGCTGCGATGCACGGAGTATCGGTGCCGTTGCGCAAAAGCGTGGATCTTTTCCGGAGAAAAACGCCCACGCGCAATGACAACAAAAGGCAAGTTTGCCCCAGCCACATGAGCAGGGAAAATGCCGAGAGTGAGGTCGTCCACATCGCGCGTCCACTCAAGGCCGGCCTGCGTCCTCCACACAGCAAGCTCCTCCCGGGAGCCTGCCAGCTCGGCCCACACGGTCTCAAGCAAGGGCATCAGGATCGGCAGCATTTGCATCTCGCGCGCACCCTCGATGTCGAGGTGGATGAGGCCACGCGGGCCGGGCAAAATACCGCGCGTGTCAAGCTGCGCTGCACTCGCGAAAACCACCATGAAAACGACGGAGAGGAAGCCGGCGAAACTGTGGCGAAATGCTATTGGGAAATCTTTCACGCTCACAAAACGAAGCCCTCCGGAGCAATGAGCACCACAAATTCTCCTCGAAGATTGTCCCCCTTGATACGTGGCACGACATCAGCAGCAGTACCCGTCAGAATCGTCTCGTGAAACTTCGTGAGCTCGCGCGCGATGCAAATCACGCGCTCTGGCCCAAGCTCTGCGAGGATCTCTCCGACAAATTTGCAGATACGGTGGCAGGATTCGTAGAGGATGACGGTGTCTGCAGCATCGCGAATCGTCGCAAGAAAACGAAGGCGCGCAGAGGATTTGGGAGGCAGGAAACCCACAAAACGGAAAGCATGTGTCGGCAAACCCGATGCCGAAAGCGCCGCCACAAGAGCGCACGCACCCGGCACAGGCACAACAGGCAAAGCGCGGCGCCGACACTCGCGCACGACGCGAAAACCAGGATCGCTCAAGGCAGGCGTCCCGGCATCGCAAGCCAACGCGACGCTCTCCCCGGCAGCCACACGCGCCGCCAGCACAGGAGCGAGCTGGATCTCGTTGTGCTCGTGGTAGGCGATCAGCGGCTTCTCAATGCCCAGATGACACAAAAGGGCACCCGTCGTCCGTGTGTCCTCGCAGGCCACAACATCCACAGTGCCCAGCACCGCTCTGGCGCGCGCTGAGATGTCCCCAAGATTCCCGATCGGGGTCGCGACAATAAACAATGAGCCCGGCATGGTGCGTAAGGGAGGAGAGGGCACGTGACGGCGCAACAGCAAAAAAAACAACGCCGCTCCGCACGGACAACACTCAACGCGCCAAGTCCATCAAACCGCCCCATTCGTGCCTCAACGCTCGATCATGCAAACCGCTCTCTGGATCCCACTTGAAAAGCAAATCCCAAAAACGCTCCGAGTGATTCATCTCCAGCCGATGCGCCAGCTCGTGGTAGATGATGTGATCCTGCAAGGCGGGAGGCAGCAACACCAGACGCCAGTTCAACGACAAACGCCCCGTGTCCGAGCAAGAGCCCCAACGCCTGCGCTGGTCACGAATGCCAAGCTCGCTGACACGGACGCCCACTCGCTGCGCAAGCGCTAGGACATGTCGAGGCAAAGTCTCCGCCGCGAGCAAGCGCAGCAGGAAACGCAAATCCGCCTCATGGGCCTCGCCTCTGCGATGGCCCAAAAATACGGGTTCATTGACATTGCGGTGGAGAAGAAAGGGCTTGTACGGCGTCCCGGCACACACGAGCGGACGCACACACCCCTCGATGCAGACCCAGGGCGAACGTGCCAGATAATCCGCCACAAGGGGCACAGCTGCGTCAGCCCCAGCCGGGCGCCTGGCCAGCGCCCGCCGCAACCACTCCCGTTTCTCACGCAAAAAAACCAGCGCATCCTCCCTGCCCATCCCACGCGGCAAGACGAGCCGAACAGGCCCACTGCGCGGCACGACAAGGTTGAGACGCCTCGCACGCGGAGACTCGCGCCACTCCACATTGACGACGAACACACCGCCCTTGCCAGACAACTCCAGACTCTCCGTCGCCTCAGAAGACATCGGGCTTATGCTTTTGCCGACAGGCGGGCATTTTCCACAACTTTTGCGACATGGCAGCGCAAGGCGCTTTCCGGATCTATCCCAGCCTCCTGGCATGCCGCCACCCACGCAAACAACTCCGCGCCAGCGCGCTCTTCGTTCAGCCCCACGGCGCGCGCTTCAAGATCAGCCCGGGTGGCAAACGCGGCGGGCAAATCAATTTTTCCCTTCCGTACAGCCTTCCAAACCTCCCGCGCTTTCAGAAGCAGAGGCAACTCGGGCGGCAGAGCCTTGAACAAAGGCACATCAGACGTAGGCCCCGGCTTTTTCTCGCGCACCTTGATTTCATCCCACTGGCGGAGCACAGCCTCGCTATCCTTGGCACTCGCGTCGCCAAAGACATGCGGATGCCGCCGTACCATCTTCGCATTCACCTCGCGCGCCACATCGTCCAAGGTGAATTCTCCGCGCTCTGCCGCCATCTGCGCGTGCATGACCACCTGCAAGAGCAAGTCGCCCAGCTCCTCGCGCATGTGCACGTAGTCATCCTTGTCTATCGTCTCAAGCAATTCGGCCACCTCCTCCATAAGGCAAATGCGAAGGCTCCTGTGGGTCTGTTCCTGATCCCACGGGCAGCCCCCCGGCGCACGAAGCCGGGCAATGGTGGCAACAAATTCATCTATTGCTAAGGACATGGCCGCGAAAATTTGGGCGAAAACACTCACAAGAAAAGGGAAAACAGGCACAGCCCACGCCAGAGCAACCTTGACCCTTGGACAACACGTACCCTCGGGAGTTGTGCTTGAGACACCTGCCCAAGTGTCCATCCTGCCGCCCACATGTACCCAAAAAACAAACCCTCCGATGAGGCTGCGCCCACGCGCCGCTCCTCCTACACGATCTCCCTCAACTCGGAACAAATGAAAAAGCTAGGCGACTGGTGCCGTCGAAAACTCTGGGTACCTTTCCCCGTCGAATACAGCCTGTTCGCTTACAAGGATGATCAGGTAAACCTCGTCGCCTACACCTCAGGCAAACTCGTCATCGCTGGGAAAAAAACCGAGGACTTCGTTTCCAATGTCCTCGAGCCCGAGATCACCGGCCAGGCCCTCCTCGGCTATGACGAGGTGCACCACCCAGAGTGGTACACAGACCACGCGGGCCTCGACGAATCGGGCAAGGGCGATCTCTTTGGTCCTCTCGTCTCCGCTTGCGTCATTGCCACGGGCGACATGGTCGCCGCCTGGAAAACCGCAGGCGTCCGCGACTCCAAGACAGTCACCTCCGACCGGGCTATCATCGACATCGAAAAAAAAATCCGCCAGACCCCGGGCGTCATCGTCAAAGTCGTCTTCACGGGCATGGAAAAATACAACGCCCTCTATCGCCAGTTCGGCTCCAACCTCAACAAGATGCTTGCCTGGTACCACGCCAGCGCCCTTGAAGATGCCCTCCCCCGCTTCACCGCCGAGCACGGCGCGCCGCCGCCTTGGGGCCTTCTCGACCAGTTCTCCAAAACGCCTCTTGTGCAGGCCGAGCTGCGCCGCAGAAAAATCAAATTTGACCTTCAGATGCGCACCAAGGCCGAGTCGGATCCCGTCGTCGCTGCGGCATCCATCATCGCCCGTGCAACCTACGTACGCGAGCTCGCCAAGCTCTCCAAAGTCATCGGCGAGCCCCTCCCCAAGGGCAGCGGCGCACAAGCCAAAGCCGCTGGCCTACGCATCGTTGAGCGCTTTGGCGCCGAGGCTCTGGGTCGCTTCGCCAAACTTCATTTCCGCACAGCCAGCGAGTGCTGTGGCCTCCAGCCTCCTCAAAAAAAAGAATGGCGCCGCTTCCCGCGCCAAGCCTCCAGCGAGCCCTGATGCGACAAACCCCGAACACGCCAAAAAACCTCAAAAAAAGTTTTCACTTTTTGACGAATGGCCGCGAACGGCACATCAATTTCTGCACAAAACATCTGTTCAATCTGCCCACGCTTCCCAACCGCCAGTTCGGACAATGCTGCTTTTTGGGGATGACGAGACACAACGCGGTTAGAGGGTTGGTTTCCTGTTAAAGAAATAAATGGGAAGTAGTGTTTTTGAGATGCAAATCTGTTGATTTCGCCGAACGGGATGGATCGCGTTATGTGAGGAGCTGACGCGGCCAGCTGGGTGCACAGCCAAGTTGTTGTAATTGTACCAAGCGAACCATTTTATAAGCGAGGTTCATCAAGTCTATCCCAGTACGCGTGCTCGATGCCAATCGTTCTTGGGCGGATGCCACTCATACGGTTTTCCATGTGCCTCAATATGCGTTCCACCAACCCTATAATCGCGCATAAATTTTAACGACACATCATCCGTCACGTGATTTTTATTTGCCATTCAGTTGTTATCTTGCCGCCGTCTTTTTGCGTATTTTCTCAATTGTCAATTGGGGGGATTTTTCAGATTGCCTGTGAGCAAAAAAGAAGACGAAGAATTTTCATGACACGAGGCTTGGGGTGATAGATCGAGTTAAGAGACGCTACTTTTTCGTGTCTGGTTCTTCATGATTTGCCATCAAATAAAAATGGCATTTTTATAATTTTCCCGGACTTCAACAGGGCACATAGAACATGTTCCCGCCGGGCAATGTTTTCATCAAAACCACCCACCGCACCTCAACACCTAAGCACACCAGCACGCGCCTCTCTTCTCTTTTAAAAAACACCGCCCTGGCCTTCGCCAGAGCAGTGTTTGCGTTTTTCGATGAGCGAGCTGGATTAGAGCTTGCCGACGACGATTTTCAGAAGGTCGACAACGCGATTGGAATAGCCCCACTCGTTGTCATACCAAGAGACCAGCTTGAAGAAGCGGCTGTTCAGCTGCACGCCCGAGCCAGCATCGTAGATCGAGCTGCGGGTGTCGTGGATGAAGTCCGAGGAGACTACTTCGTCAGCGGTGTAACCCAAGATGCCCTTGAGGGAACCTTCAGAAGCCTTCTTTACGGCCTCGTTAATTTCCTTGAGGCTGGTTTCCTTCGTGGTGCGCACGGTCAGGTCGACGACCGAAACGGTGGGTGTCGGCACGCGGAACGAAACACCCGTGAGCTTGCCCTTGACGACGGGGAGCACTTCGGCGACAGCCTTTGCGGCACCCGTGGTAGAGGGGATGATGTTAATGGCGGCAGCGCGGCCACCCTTCCAATCCTTCTTGGACGGACCGTCTACGGTTTTCTGAGTAGCCGTGTAAGAGTGCACCGTGGTCATGAGGCCTTCCTCAATGCCAAAGTTGTCAAGGATGACCTTGGTGAGTGGCGCGAGGCAGTTCGTCGTGCACGAGGCGTTCGAGATAATGTTGTGTTCCTTGGTAAGCTCGGAGTCGTTGACGCCGATGACGACTGTCTTGACTTTCGCACCCTTGCCTGGGGCGGAGATGATGACTTTCTTGGCGCCTGCTGTGATGTGGCCTTCGGCCTTCACGTCTTCGGTGAAAAGACCTGTGGACTCGATGACGACGTCCACGCCGAGAGCTTTCCACGGGAGAGCCGCCGGGCCAGCCTTTTCGCCAAGAACCTTGATTTTGTGCCCGTCAACGACGAGGACATCGTCCTCAGCAACGCTGGGGCTGGACTTCTCACTAGAAACAGTGCCCTTGAAGGCGCCCTGCGTGGAGTCGTATTTGAGGAGATATGCCAGATTGTCTGCCGGCACGAGATCGTTGACGGCGACTACGTCGAAGGTAGAGCCGAGGAGACCTTGCTCGACGAGAGCGCGGAAGACGAGACGCCCGATGCGGCCGAAGCCGTTGATGCCTACTTTGATTGCCATATGAGTATTGGTATTTGCTTTGTGTTGGTTGGAGAAATTGCCACCGGGGAAGAGGAAGCCTCCCCAGAGGCGGAGGGGTGTAAAAGGGATTTATCTATGGCAGCGCAAGAAGGAAAAAGCGTGCCTCGCCGACCCACGCATTGGCGCGCCACAGGATTGCCATTGGGGGGGCTGATGTTTTTGGTGCGAGGCCATGCGTTTCGTTCCCGGACAACGTTGTTTGGAAATCGCGGCGGGTGAATTTGCCAACTTCGGCACCTTCACCCCGGCACGAATACACGCGGGCGGACGATGGCGCGCCGAGCTCGGCCAGGAATGGCACGAACACCTCCGCGCCCGGACTTCCGCTGGCGAGAGCCACGTAACATGGCGCTTTGAACAAACAATCCGCACCGTACTTGTGCAGGACAAATGGACTTTTCTCATAGACGGGCGCATGGACCAAGTGCGCAGCGGAGAGATCCCGGAGATCATCGAAGTCCGCGAGGTAAAAACTGTCCAGGAGTCCCTGCCCCGCCCTGCGGCCTACTGGCGAGAAACACGCCCGACATTCTTCGTGCAACTTGCCCTCTACTGCCTCGGCATGGCGCAAGCCCGCGAAAACATTGGGCGCACCATCTGCGGCATTCTGGTGTTGGCCGAGCCCGCCACAGGCATCGTGCAAGAAGTGCCCCTCGACGAAGCGCCACTGGCCTGCTTGAGGCCCGTCGCAGAACAACTGGCGCTTTTTGCCGAAGACCGCTGGACAAGCCGCTTACGCTTGGAGCACCTGCGCATCGCCAAGCCTTTCTCCGGCATGCGCCAGGAATGGGAAGACGCACAAAAACGACTCGCTGAAACATCGGGGAAGATTCTCCTGCTGGAAGCACCGACAGGTTTCGGGAAAACCGCCTTGGCCTTGGGCGATGCCCTTCGGCGCCTACGCGACGGCGAAGTCTCCCGCATCATTTACACAACGGGCAAAAACTCAGGACGCCTGCAAGTGCTGCGTGAACTCGACCGCTTCGTTGAGCCCGGCACACTACGCTCCATGACCTTGCACGCGAAAGAAGAGCACGCGCTGGACGGGCCACCCCAAGATGCCGAGACCTGGCAGGAAAACTGGCGTCGTCACGGCATCTCCCCCTCACAACTCTTTGCCACAGGGAAAACCAGCCTCGACGACGTGCGCGCACTGGGCGTGGCAACTGGTGTGCCCCCTTGGGAAATAACACGAGCCCTGCTGCCTCTGAGCGAGTTCCTGCTCTGCGACTACAACTATATCTTCGCCCCACGCCAGGCCGGAACACTCGCCAACCTCTCAGGCTGGAACGAAAGCACAACCCTCCTCATCGTTGACGAAGCACACAACTTGCCCGGGCGAGCCGCACTGGCGCGCACCCTCAATGCCACGCACCACGGCGCGCACGATGCCCTTGAGGCCCTGCTTGCGGCAGGCGCACCCAAGGAATGGCTCAGGCATTGGGAAGCCTGGGTAGACTTTCTCGAACAACAGGCACCCGCAGAGACGCTGCGCCTCAACGCCCAATATCTTCTGCGCGATTTGTGCGAAGAAATCCGGAATCTCTGGGAACAAACCCCGCCATTCTGGCTGGAACTACCCGCACCCGTGATGGAGGAATTGGAAATCCCCATCCAGATGGCCACCACAGACATCCCCCTAGACAAGGATTCCCCGGAGCGCTTCCACTGGTGGGCACCACGTGCAGGATGCATCCGTGCCGAATGCCTCGAAGCCGCAGCAGAAATCGCAGCCACCTTGCTCCCCTTCGGACGCGCAGTGCTGATGTCGGCAACTCTCGCGCCGAGAGACAGCTTTGAGCTCGCCTGCAACCTGAGGCCGAACGAGACAGACTGGTTCTCCTGCGAAGTGCCTTGGCGAAAAAACGCCTACACCGTTATCGTCGACGCACGCGTTGACACACGCCTGAAAACCCGCGAACGCCACCTGCGCACAACAGCCGAAACCGTACTCGCGATGGCGACCACAGGCCCGTTGGCCGTCTTTTTCCCCTCCTACCGCTACGCCGAGACAGTGTGCGCCTACGCCGCCGCATTAGAGCCCGGCCTCCGTATCGCCGTGCAAAAACCCGGAGCCACCCCTACCGAAAGCGACCTCTTCATTCAGGAAGCCTTGTTGAGCGCACACGCCCTCTTTCTCGTCATGGGAGGCGTATTGGCAGAAGGCATCGACCTACTCGGTGGACACCTTCAACAAGCCCTCATCGTAAGTCCAGGCCTCCCAGAAATGTCACCCGCACAAACGGCACGCATGGCACAGCTCGAGCGTACCGGAGCCACCAACGCCTTTCACCGCATCTACATCGTCCCCGCAATGCGCAAAGTAAACCAAGCTTTGGGGCGAATCGTCCGCGCCCCCGGACAACACGCCCGCGTCGTTTTGCACTGCCGCCGCTTTGCCGACCCAAACTATGCCTCGCTACTCGCCCCCGAATATCAAAACAACATCATCGTGCACAACGAACAACAATGGCAGCAAGTACTTCACGATAGCATGAGTTGAGTTACTTCAAGCCTGTGCGTCAGGACTCTTTCCGCTTGCGCCTGCAGACACCGGTGCTGTCTTCCTCGCCATGCCTCTCTACGATTTTGAATGTTTTGACTGCCACCAACTTTCCGAGCTACTCGTCAGCTCTTCGCGCACGCCTATCTGCCCACACTGCGGAAGCCGAAAACTCGAAAAACAGCTGCCCGCCTTCGCCATGAAGAACGACTCCAGCAGCAACCACGTCCACTCTGCGGGATGCGGTTGCGGGCATAGCCAAAGACAGTGCTGCGGCGGCCACTGCGCCCACTAGGCAACAGCTCTCTGCCGGCCCCAACCACAACCTACCGCACCATGCCATTGTTCACGCCATGCCTTCCACCGATCCTCGCGCCTACTGGATAGCCCTCTTGGTAGCGCTGGCAACGATCCTGCCCGCCCGCAGCGCCACACCGCCCCCGTCCTCTGCCCCTCCTCAGCAGCTGTCCCCAGCAGAAGCCGCTGCTGCAAAAACCCTCTCCGAAATACTCGACGATCAAAAAAAACTCTTGGAATCACTGCAAAGCGACGAGACTAAACACCTCTCCAAGTCCGAAAAAGAGCAACGTATCCTCAGCATTGCCAAGCGCTACGAAGCCATGCTGGGGAAACGTCCGGATGACCCCACCGCCATGATTTTCTACGGGAAATTCCTGCGCCTCGTCGATGCACGCGAAGAGGCCAATCGCTGGTTCCTCAAAGCTGATGCTCTCGCGCCCAAGCTCGCCGTCATCAAACATCAGCTTGGCGTTTACGCCGCTGAAGAAGGACGCATCGTCGCTGCCCTCGACCTTTTGGAAACAGCCACCCAACTGGAGCCTCGCACCGCCATCTACCACTACCACTTCGGCGAATTTCTCGCCACGTATAACAAACTCATCGCCCACGACAAATTGCTCTCTCGGGAGGCATGTGACGCAAGAATGCAAGATGCCTTCCGCAGCGCCACAGAGCTCGCGCCCACTGAAATCACCTACCTCTGGCGCCACGCTCAAAGTTTCTTCGACTGTGAAAAACCCAATTGGTTCAAAGCGCTAACAGCCTGGGAGCGGCTCGCCCCAAAATTGAAAACACCCCGCGAACACGAAGTTTTGGGTCTCTACAAGGCGCGCGTGCTCATCGAGCTGGGGCGCTCCAGCGAAGCCAAGCAGTTAGTCGATGCCAGCAAATCCCCAGAACTGGAAACCTCGCGCACACGCCTCCGCGCGCTTCTGCCAAATGCTCCATAACACCAAATGCATCCGTGGGCTTCTGCCCGAACGCACCAAATTCTCCTCTCCCTAAGCCCTTGATAATACCAACACTGTTTGGTACCTGGACGTTACTATGGTTTGTTTTTTTCCTGATCAATTCTAGCTCGCTCTTCGGCTTCAATTTTGGCGCGAATACGAGCTCGCTCTTCCTCTTCGATTTCCTTTTGGCGCTCTTTCTTTTTATCGTCTTCTTCTACGGCATTGCGGAATTCGTCTTCCATTTCATCGCTTGCACGTTTGAATTCGCGGCGTGCCTTTCCGAGGCCACGGGCAAGCTCCGGAAGTTTGCTACCGCCGAACAGAAGGACAATCAGCAGGACGACAATGACAATGACGCCTGGATTCATGTTCGTGATAAAGGCAAGTGTTGGGTTCATGATGGGAATAGTATCTGGTTGGTATGTTGTTAGTAGAGAAAAGAAAAGGCAGGCCCGTTGAACGCGATGAAGTTCCTTTTCAATAGGAAGATTGTAGAACTATCATGCTTGTCAAAAGAACCTGCCTAAGTGTTTCAGACAGCAAAATCCGCCTCTGTGAACTTGATCATCTGACCTGAGGCTACGGCCTCATTAATGCGGAAGATAGGGGCCTCGCTCTGGAAGGCGTGCTCTCCGTCACAGTTCAAGGAGACGCCCGGGTCGCCACGAATGGTCTGGAGGAAGTTTTCAATGTGGAACTGGTGGATGTATTTCTGGCCGAGACGTGAAGCCATATCAAAACCTTCCGGTGCCGCGCTGGCGCGAGAGTCCGTAATCCCGTCGGACGGCGCGGGTGGCGGTGGCGCGCCGGGCGTGAGAAGGCGTTGGGAGACAAGAAAGTTGAAGAGTTCTTTTCCTGCCGCTTCCGGGAAGGCCTTGATGTTGGCAGCTGACTCCGAGATTTTGAAGGAAGCCCTGTCGCCCATGAATGTTTCGAAGTATCCGCCACCGTTGCTGGTTGTGGTGAGCACCTGATAAAAGGCACGGGCAACCTCGCCAGCCGGGCGCCCGGGGATGTTGTCGTAGTCGAAGATGCACATCACGTTGTCGTACCACTCACGCGGCTTGTAGGGCACGCCCTTGTCATCGCGGGCGGTGCTGTAGTAGTCATTTCCACCAGCGGCGATGACGGAGCGCGGGCGCCCGAAAACCCAGTTGAAAATATCGATTTGGTGGGCACCAAGGTCGGAGATGGGACCGTTGGAATAGGCTTTGAACCAGCGCCAGTTACGAAATTCGTGGATGGCGGCTGCGCGGGATTTACCCTCGGTAAGGAAACCTGCGCGTTTAAGGATGTCGTCCTTAAGCTGGCGTGCGAGAGGAGCCGACATGTTAATGTCCTGACTCTGGGGAACGCCTCGATTCCATTGCCCGTTGGCGTTGGTGACACGCCCGAGGAATTGGAATCGTTTGAGGAGGACGTTGAAGAAAAAGCGATAGTTGGGGTTGCTTCGGCGTTGGTGGCCGATTTGCAGGAGTTTGCCAGTTTCCTTGGCTGTGCGCACCATGGCTCGCGCTTCCTCGACTGTGCGGGCCATCATTTTCTCGCAATAAACGTGTTTGCCTGCCTTGAGCGCAGCGATGGTGTTCGGCGCGTGCCAGTGGTCAGGCGTGGCAACAAAGACGGCGTCAAGGTCTTTTTGCTTTTCGAGCATGTCCTCTATCGTGCCGTAACCGCTTACGTCTGAATAATAACTGTGGACGCTTGTGTTTTTCGCTGTTTCGCCCTCACCACTGGTCGCGTGCGCAGCCTGGCGCCTAACGCTCGCTCTAAGGGCGTAGGGCCAGATGTCGCAAACGGCTTTCAAGCGGAAGGGGATTTGCCCAGCTTCGGCAATGCCCTTGAGCGAGGTCAACAAAACATCGCCTTGGGCACCCACACCAACGATGCCGATGTTGATGGGCTCGCCAGAACGGCGATTGCTAGGGACACCCGCATTCGTCGCGTTCAGCGAGCGTGGAGCAAGAACGAGGCCTGCGCCAGCGAGTGCCGAAGCCGCCAGAAACTTGCGCCTCGTGAGCAAACTGTTGTTTTCGGTCTCCATCTTTTTATTGAGTTCGGAGGTTTTGGATGGATCCACAAATTAGAACTTTTTGAGGATCACCAGTTTGTTGTGTTTGGCCAAGGCGAGGGCGGCGACGATAAGGACGATATGCACACCGAGCATGGAAATCCCTGCGCTGGAGCCTGGCTCTTGGGTAATGGCGATGAAGCCGAGGGTCAGCCCTGTATAGAGAAGACCCTGCACGAAGAGGGAAAGGCGTGTACCGATGCCCAACAAAAGCGTCACGCCAAGGGCGATGAGAACGTAGCCCAGAGTCTTGTCAAAGAGCTCGAGTGCCCATCCTGGCATATACCAAATCTCGGCGTTCTTGAAAGAAGTGAGCGTCCAAGCACCACCTTCGGGGAGGCCCTTGTGGACGGTTTTCATTTCGATGACCTCCGTTGCATTTGTCTCAATAGCCTTGCGCGCGAAACCGGCAGCGGTAGCGGCGGCATCACTGGCCACTTCAGAGACAGCCTGCACTTTGCTGAGGGCGGCACTGTAGGCCTTGCCGTAGATCGCGCTGGCATCTGCAGGGGAGAGCCCGCTGGAGACAGCCTGCGTGGCCTTGGCAGCAGCCTGACCAGCGATGTCGGAAGCGTTGGCAAGAGCCACGCCACTGTCGGCAGCAGCCGAGCCATAATTTTCGTGGAAAATATTGGTGACGTCCCTCGGCACACGAACGACACCGTCCGCCTCTACTTTCTTGAATTTGGAGAGGCCCGTGAAGAAAGCCCTGAAGCCCAGCCAAACGCGCAGCACCCAAAAGGCTAGCGTGTACTCGTTAAATGGGCAGCATTTTTTGGCACCGCCAGCACAGCAGCCCTCGGGAGCGCCATTGCGGCACTCGCAATTGCCATCCTTCCAAGAACCCTCGGCGATGGCTTCGGGCGCGTTGTCCTTTTGTGTCGTGTTTTTGCTCATGGATAAAAAAAAGAGGCTGTGGAGATTTCGAGGTTTAGTCTCGGCTGGGTCTTGGAAACAGCGGGTGCGGACAAAGGTTCCAAAAAGAAAATTGTCAAGCCAGCAACATGGCATCGCCGTAGCTATAGAAGCGATAGCCGCGTGCGACAGCCTCGGCGTAGAGCTCTTTGAGCCAAGCAATGCCGCTGACGCTGCCCGGCGTAAGAAAGGCGGCGACAAGGCAGATGAGGGTGGAGCGCGGCAGGTGGAAATTCGTCAGCAGCAAATCTGCGCCGAGAAAACTTTGTGGTGGGTAGATGAAAAGTGCGGCCTCGTCACAATAGGTACCGATGCCGCTTGGCTGCTTGCGTGCGTAGTCCTCGAGAGCGCGCAAGGTGGTAGTGCCGACCGCTAGGCGCGGCGCCTGTGTGGCGTGGGCTTGGGCGAGGGCTGCACGCGTGGCTTGGGGGATTTCGTAATGCTCGCGGTGGATGCGGTGCTCCTCGATGGTGCCAGTCTTGATGGGCTGGAATGTGCCGAGGCCGACGTGCAAGGTCAGGTCGTACGCTTGGATGCCGCGCGCGGCGAGGGAGTCCAACACGTCTTGCGAGAAGTGCAGGCCTGCCGTTGGCGCGGCAGCAGCAACGGCTCGGGCTGGGTCGGCGTAGAGTGTCTGGTAGCGCTCTTTGTCGAGAGAGCCATAATCGGCGGCGTCTCTCTGGCGTGCTTTCCCGATATAAGGCGGCAGAGGCATGTCACCGATTTTTTCGGAAAGCGAAAGCACCGACACATCTGGCGGCAGCGAGAAGCGAATGCGGAACTGCCCTTCCTGGCGCCCGATCACGACGGCCTCATAAGCGCCCGGCCAGGAGAATTCGCCAGCAGCGGCAGCTTTTTTCCCAGGTCTAAGCAAGCACCACCACACATCGGGGGCCTCCGCCTCGCGCAGCAAAAGGCACTCGACACGCCCACCGGATGGGCGCAGGCCCGGCAAACGCGCACGCAAGACACGGGCATTGTTGCGAAAGAGCATGGCGCCCGAGGGGAGAAAAGCAGGCAGGTCGCGAAAGACAGCGTGCGACAGCGTCTGCGCACGGCGATTTACCACAAGCAGCTTTGAATCGTCGCGCCGCCCGGTGGGTTTTTGTGCAATGAGGGCCTCGGGCAATGAGTAGTCGAAGAGGGCGGAATCCACAAGCAGCAGCAGTCGCAGAAGGGACCGGGCTTGGCAAAAAAAAACCTGTGCTGTGCGCGGCGCAGCTACACGGGCGATGAGTTGGCCGGGGGGTTGGCCATCTGGGGTTGGCGCAGCAGGAAGGCGCGAATCTCGTGAATACGCCGCATGGGATCATGCGAGGAAAGGCGCGGAAACTCTTCGCCCACGCGCAAAAAGATGCTGCCATCTCGCGCAGGAACGGCGCGGCGACACTTAAGTCGGCTACCCTCCGTTTCCACCCAGGCGATGCCGCACGCCTCGGCCAGCACGCGCAACTCAACCATGGCGACAAAAGCCTTGGCGCTGGCGGGCATTTTACCGAAACGGTCCTCCATGTCGGCGGAGACTTGGCCCACAGCCTCGCGCGTGGCAACCATCGCGAATTTGCGGAAAAACTCTATGCGCAAGCGGGCATCTGCGATGTAGGAAGCGGGCAGCGTAGCGGTAATCAGCGCGCAACGGCCCGCCTCCAACTCATGATCACGCAAGACTTGGTAATCCGTGCGCCCGTTGTTCCCCGCACGCACAAGCGGCTCGCCGTCGGAGCCTTCCCCTGCGTCCTCCTCCATGCTGGCGATTCCCCCGTGTTGCACGAAGTCGAGGCGCACATCCGCACGGATAGTGCTGCCGACGGGCTCGCCCCGCAGGCGCGCGATGCTCTGGCGCAACAGCTGGCAATACAAGTCGAAGCCCACGCCCGCGATATGGCCACTCTGCTCCCGCCCGAGGAGGTTCCCCGTGCCACGTAGTTCGAGGTCGCGCATCGCCACGCGCAAGCCCGCCCCAAGCTGGTTGTGCTGCCGGATGGCAGAGAGGCGTTTGCGCGCAGGATCAAGCAGGACTGCGTGCCTGTGCAATAACAGGTAAGCATAGGCCTGACGGTTGAAACGCCCGACACGACCGCGCAACTGGTAGAGCTGGGCCAAGCCAAAACGATCGGCACCCTCGATGATGAGGGTGTTGCAGTTTGGGATATCCAAGCCCGTCTCGATGATGGTGGTACACACAAGCACATCGAATTCCCCCGCCACAAAGGCCGTCATCACATGCTCCAGCTGCTCCTCGCCCATCTGCCCATGGCCCACCTTGAAACGGATGCCCGGAAGCATCTCGCGCAGGCGCTCCGCCACGGACTCAATGGTCTCAACGCGGTTGTGCAAATAAAACACCTGACCACCGCGTGAAACCTCGTAGTGGATGGCGTCGCAGACAAGGCCCGGCTCGTAGGCGCGCACTACCGTGCGGATGGGCAGGCGCTCGCGCGGCGGAGTCTCGATGACGCTCAAATCTCGCGCGCCCATGAGGGCGAGGTGAAGCGTGCGCGGGATAGGTGTGGCGCTCATGCACAGCACATCGACACCTTCACGGAGGCGCTTGACGAGTTCCTTTTGGCGCACGCCGAAGCGGTGTTCCTCATCAATCACAAGCAACCCAAGCTTGGGAAATTTCACCGACGGCGAAAGCAAGGCGTGCGTGCCTACCACGACGTCGAGCCGCCCCTCGTTGAGCTGCTCGACGATGCGTTCGCGTTGCCTCGGAGTGCGGAAACGGCTGAGCATTTCGACAGAAAACGGGTACTTGGCAAAACGATCGCGGAAGGTGTTGAAATGCTGTTGGGCGAGCACGGTTGTTGGCGCAAGCACGACGGCCTGAAAGCCCGACATCACGGCCTTGAAAACGGTGCGCAAGGCAACCTCCGTCTTGCCGAAACCGACATCCCCGCAAAGCAATCTGTCCATCGGCGCCAAGCTCTCCATGTCATGCTTGGCTTCAGCGATGGCGCGCGCCTGGTCTGGCGTCTCCGCGTAGGGGAAGCTGCTCTCGAACTCGTGCATCCACGGGAGCAATTCGTCCGCCGGAAACGGGATGCCGGGCCGGACCTGGCGCCGGGCATGGAGTGCGAGCAGCTCTGCAGCAAAATCCACAGTCGCTTTTTCCGCTGCGCGCCGGGTCTTTTCCCAGGAGTTTCCGCCAATGCGCCCAAGCTTGGGGACGGCTTTTCGCAGGCCCACGTAGCGCGACAGCAAGTGTGCCTCACGCAACGGGAGATGGACTCTTACCGCGTCATCAAACTCCAGCGAAATCATCTCTTCACCTTCACCTCCATCACTGTCAGCGATTTTGTTGATCCCTCGGTAGAGACACATCCCGTGCTGCAAATGCACAAGCATGTCGCCATCCACGAGTTCGTTGAAATCAAGCAGCTGTTCGACTTGGGATTTTTGCAGTAAACGGCGCTGGCGGATGGACGACAAACGGCGCTGACGGATGTGGAAAAGCTCTCTATCTGTGGCGAACACAACGGCCTGCGCCCCGCGCAGAATGAAGCCAGCCTCCAGCTCGCCCCGGACGATTTGCGGGGAAAATGCGACCGCAGCTTGTTTGTCCTCCATGCCCTGCCCCACCCCGGCGGCGACTTTCCAGCGCGCCTTCGCCTCGGCAATGAGCGTGCGAATACGCGTCAAAGCGCCCTCCGTCGCCGCGACGATTTTGACCGGGAAACCCTCGCGCTGCCATTGCGCCAAGCGCAACAACAAGAGCTCTCGCGTCTCCTCCTCAGCCGTCAAGCGGTCTGCACCAAGGCGCTCCCTGTCTGCCACCGGGAAAAGATCCACAAGTTCCTGGCCATCCCAGGCCTCGACAGCGTGCTCACACCCGGCTCCAAGCCACGCCGCCACGGAGTCGAACTCCGTCACTGCGACCAGCGCATCCCCCTCGCGACACCAGCCCGGCGGGAGCTTGAGCTCGCCCTCGGGCGGCGACACGAAGACCCACAGCACATCGCCCGACGGGAGATGACTCACGAACGCACCCGCACGCGATGGCGCATCGGCAAGCGACGTGGCCAGGATAGAAAAGTGCTCCAGAGCACCCTCGCTGCGCTGTGTCGTGGGATCAAACACACGGATGGACTCCACCTCGTCGCCAAAGAAATCAACGCGCACAGGCACCGCAGCATTCAGCGGATAGACGTCAACGAGCCCACCACGCACGGCGAACTGCCCCGGTGCCTCGCACACCGTCTCGCGCTCGTAGTGGAAAAGCGCGTCGAGCATCTGGACAAAAGCCTGCAAGCCAAGAGCCTGGCCACGCCGCACAAACAGCTCTTTCCCCGCCAGAGCATCGGGCTCCGGGCATTCCTGTCCGAGCGCCTCTGGCGAGCAGGCGATGACGAGCGGCACAGCAGCCCTGCACCCGTCATGGCGCAGTGCGGACAACGCCGTGAGCAGGTCACAATGGGACTCGAAGGCATTATCTCCCGAATCCCCAGCGACAACAGGCGGCGGCAGAGCACAAACACGAGGCTCCACACCGTTCCCACTCTCCCTCGAAAACAGCCCAAGTTCTCCGGCAAGACTTTCGGCAAAACCCAGATTTTGCGCGACGAGCATGACGACGGGCTTGGCGGCGCCACGAATGGCCTGCACCACGGCAAGCCCGGCGGCTGAAGCAGGGACGCCGGTGAACAACTTAAGAATCTTCCTTTCCACGAACAGTGCCTGCCTGCCCTCCCTCAGATTTTCGCGCCTTGAAGCGTGCCCGGCAAGTCGCGGGGATTGGTCGGCACTGTCTCCAAAAGCGTAGTGATGAAGGCATCCGGCGTACGGCCCTCAAGTTTAGCGGTGTAGTCGAGCACAATGCGGTGGCGCAAAACAGCAGGCGCGAGGGCGCGCACATCCTCAAAACTGGCATTGATGCGCCCACCAAGCAAAGCACGCGCCTTGGAAGCGGAGGCAAGGGCAAGAGCCGCCCGCGGGCTCGCGCCAAAGCGCACAAGACCCGGGGCGCCATGGGTCGCATCGACAAGGCGAGCGATGTAACCCGCCACGATCTCAGGCATGAAGATACGGCGGGCGAGGGCAGTGAGCTCGGAGAACTGCGCGTGCTCCATGACGCATGCCACCTGTGGCTCAATGCCGATCTCCCTCTGAAGAACGATGCGCTGGAGCGTTGCTGCGTTGGCCCGAGGAACGTCGAGCTTGAACAAGAAGCGATCGAGCTGCGCCTCAGGCAACGGGTACGTGCCCTCAAGCTCTATGGGGTTTTGGGTAGCGAGCACAAAAAACGGATCCGGGAGCGGGTGCGTCTCACCCATGACGGTCGCGCGCCGCTCCTGCATGGCCTCAAGCAAGGCAGACTGCGTCTTTGGCGAAGCACGGTTGATCTCGTCGGCGAGAACGATATTGGCGAAAAGCGGCCCAGGCTGGAAAACGAAACGGCGCACTCCGTCGATCTCTTGCAAGAGCGGGTTGCCCGTGATGTCTCCAGGCAACAAATCGGGCGTGAACTGCACGCGCTTGGACACAAGTGCAAGGGCTTTCGAAAGCCCCTTCACCAGCTCCGTTTTGCCAAGGCCCGGCAGGCCCTCAAGGAGTAGGTGCCCACGTGCAACAAGGCCTGTGATGACGAGCTCAATGAGCGCCTCCTGGCCAAAAAGGACGTTTTCCAAGGCGTCTCGCAATTTCTTGAGCTGCGCGGCAGCAGCCTCAAGCTCGCTGGTATTGGGATGGGTAGTGGTGGCCTCAGAAAGCATGGCTTGGAGAATCGGCATCGCTGGCAAAACGTTTTGAAGCACCCCGGCGCGTCAACAAGAATTGCCCTGCACGCCGGGGAAAGCACACTTGGCAGGCACACAGTGTTGCTGCTTTGATGGCGAAACTCCATGTCCACTCTCCGCATCAACAACGCCACGATCGTCAACGAAGGAACCCAGCGTGTCGCCGATGTCCTTGTGCACAACGGGCGCATCGCCGCTATCGGCACCATTTCCCAGCACTTGCCCACGCCTATGCGAGAAATCAACGCCACAGGCCTCCTCCTACTGCCGGGCCTCATCGACGACCAAGTGCACTTCCGAGAGCCAGGCATGACGCACAAGGCCAGCATCGTGACAGAATCTCGCGCAGCCGTCGCCGGTGGGGTGACGTCCTACATGGAGATGCCTAACACACAACCGGCTGCCGTCTCCCGCCAATTGCTGGAGGAAAAATACGCCTCAGCTGCGCGCCACTCAGCCGCAAACTACTCTTTCTACCTCGGCGCGACGAATGACAACCTCGCTGAAGTGGAACAAGCCGACACGCGCACCATCTGCGGCATCAAGGTCTTCATGGGCTCCTCGACGGGAAATATGCTGGTCGATCGAGCGGAAGTGCTCCGAAAAATCTTTGCGCGTGCGCCGATGCTCGTCGCCACGCACTGCGAAGACACTCCGCTCATCCAAGCCAATGAGACCGCCGCGCGCGCACGTTTTGGCGACGCCGTCCCGCCCGAGGAACACCCCCGCATCCGCTCCGCCGAAGCCTGCTTCCGCTCAAGCACGATGGCCATCGAGCTCGCCCGCCAACACGGCACACGCCTGCACATCCTGCACCTCACAACAGCTCGCGAACTGGCCCTCTTCGCTCCCGATGGCGCAGCCGATTGCCCACACATCACCGCCGAGGCCTGCGTCCACCATCTCTGGTTTTGCGATGAGGACTACGCGCGCCTCGGCAACCTGATAAAATGCAACCCCGCCATCAAGACACACTCCGATCGCGCAGCCCTGCGCGCCGCTGTCACCAGCGGTGCAGTGGACGTCGTGGCGACCGACCACGCGCCACACACCTGGGCAGAAAAACAAAGCGGCTACTTCCAATCCCCATCCGGTCTGCCCCTCGTGCAACACAGCCTGCCCATGCTGCTCGACCTATGGCGGGAAGGCATCTTCAGCCTTGAGACCATCGTCCACAAAACGAGCCACGCTGTGGCAAGCCTGTTTACCATCCGCGACCGGGGCTACATCCGCGAGGGATACTGGGCCGATCTGGTGCTGGTGGACCCACAACACTGCGAAACGGTGACCAAGGAAAAGATTCACTACAAATGCGGCTGGTCCCCGTTGGAGGGGCACTGCTTCCGCACACGCATTGTGGCCACCTTCGTCAATGGCTACCCCGCCTTTGAAAATGGCCTCGCCCAGGAAATTCCACCCGGACAACGCCTCATATTCGCCCGCTGAAGATTTACCATAAACGAAATTTCGCTTCGCTTGATGACGCGTCGAGAAACTGTGAGATAGGAGGGAAAAAGGGCAGCGTCCCATTATGGAGTGTGAGAATCCAAGCAGCGCTCCATAAAGATCCCGCAGCGTTCTCGGCGAGAGCACCCTACCCTATCGATTCACAACAAAAACACAATTTTAACAGGTATTAACCCAACGTAATATAGCGCGCCCGACATCCTGTATGTATCAGGGCTTGTCGTCAGAAAATTATAAATGTGGACATGCCGGATTAATAAAATTGAAGGCGCTGGAATGCATAAAGAGAAGCACCACAGATCTCAGTTATCCTTGCCAGGTTAACCTGTGTCTTTAATCGACCTGTGGTGCTTCTCGCTATGCATTGGGTTTGAGTTGCTGCGATTTGTCGGGTTGCTTTTTCTTGCGGCGGCGCCAGATGATATACCCAAGGGCTACCAAGCCGCTAAGTAAACCGTAAGTACTGGGCTCAGGGATCTTTGGTCCGATGGTTGGCCGTAGAACGCCATTGATGTCCAAAATAAAGCTTGATATGCCGTTGAAAAAGTTCGCCTGAATTGAGAGTTCTTTCACCTCATCGTAATCCAAAATCGCGCCTGTGATAACGCTCAGGGCAAAGTCGGGAGTATCGCTAATTGAGCCTGTATAATCAAAATTAACGTACAAAATAGCGCCCTTGGTGAGGGTAAGCGTGTTGGCGCCAGCGTTTGTAAAAGCCAAGGTGTCATGAACATAGCCTGACGTATTGTTCCCAGAAATATTCAGCACAAGCGTGGCACCCGCTGCGAGGATGACGTTGTTCGATGTCTTGAAAGTGGCGTTGCTCGCCGCTGTCGCCGGGCCGGTCTGTGACGGACGGAAACCGCCTGGAGCGAGGAAACCGCCGAGATCCACGCGGATTTCTCCTCCGATGTGGCCCTGCCCGCCCAAGAGCGCTCCTGAGCGCACACGGATATTGCCGTCGGCGCGACGCAAATCGGCGTCGGCAAACAAGATAAAATCGCCGCCTTGGATATCCGTCACGCCATGATAGCTGTGCGTGCCTCGAAATTCCACTTTTCCCGTGCCTTGTTTCACAAAGCCGGTGTCGCCGGTGATGCCGGGACCGGTCGTGGTGTTGTTGAAAATATAAGTCCCAGTATTATTCACTGTCACCGAGGCGGGGGCGACGCCGTTGTTTGTGAAAGTAACTGTGTTACTGCCGCCTCCGTTAAAGTTCACATGGTCGCCGGTTAGGTATTGTGTCGCGCCTCCTGTCCATAGGCCCGTCGATGTCTGATTCCATTCCGCGCTGCCACCGTTCCAAGTGAGCGTTTTGCCGAGCAAACCTGCCGTGGTGTCATTTACTTTTAGCCAGAGCTCTTCATCTGAGGTACCCCTAGTTTCTAGAGAATACAAACCTGCTGCCCGGGTGCTATTTAAGGGGTCGCCCATAATCTTAACAGCTCCTGCTCCAAAACCTGTAATCGAATTTAACCATGGCCCTTGTATGAGTTTGTAATCAACGTGGCTGTTTGCGAGGGAGGCAAGGTTGACGCTATGGTCACCGTTGAAAGCCACAGCTCCACCCCCGTTGATGCTCAAGGTCAGCATCTGATCTGTATGGACCCGGGTAACGCCATTACTGTGATGTGCGAGATCAAAAGCAAATCTAGTATCTTGGCCAAAGATCATGCCAGCAGCTGTAATTTCATTTCCACTGGGAAGGGCATCTCCGCCACCTCCGATCGAAAGTGTCGTTCCATCGGACATGCTCAGAGTACCGCCATTTGTAATAGTAAGTTTCCCTGCACCCACTACACCATTTGCTCCATTGGCCACCTCGCCTTCGCGATAAAGGTGTAGCGTGCCACCATAGATGCTTACGGCTGGAACAAGATTACCTCTGATTGTACTTTCACCACCAAGATAGAGAATGCCAGAGCCATTTTTCACGATAGAAGAGGGATTCGTCGCTGTTGCGAACCCTATGGGATCTCGTATGTCGAGAGCACCCCCTGCTCCAACATTAAAGGTGGCCGCCGTTCCAGTGCTATGTGTCGCGATGGCATTCGCTCCAGTAGAATCTTTATTCCCGCTAAATTGGCCCAAACCACCGTCGGTCACCGTAATAGTAAGAGTTGTGTCCACATAAATCGCACCGCCAAGCCCGCTTGCCGTGTTGTTCGTAAATACGGGATTTTCAAGGGATAAGGCGCCGAGAGAAGCGTAAATCGCACCGCCATTCCCTTCGGCTTTGTTGCCGCCAAAACTGGCATTCGGCAAGGTCAGCCCTTCCGAATCCATATGATAAATTGCTCCGCCGTCTGCTCCGGCTTTGTTGCCAGTAAACATCGCACCTGAACCAATCAACAACTTAGGAGTCGTTCCCTCATCTCTAAAATAAATTGCGCCGCTGGAACCAGCTGCCTTGTTCTGGACGAAGAAAGAATTTCCCTGAATATCTATTTTACTTTTTATCTTGTTCGAGTAAGCGTAAATTGCGCCGCCTTCACCTGTGATTGCTTGGTTGAATTTGAATTCAGGATTCTTCAGTGTCACAATGGCCGCTTGATCAATGTCGTAGTTGTATATCGCGCCGCCAGAGTGATGGGCCACGTTATACATGAAGCGGTTTTTAAGGCCACTCATGAGATTCTCGCCCGCGATACTTAAAGATGAAACCTTCTCATTATATATCGCTCCGCCATCGTAGGCCATGGGAGTATTTTCGTTACTTTTATCCACGAGCCCAGCCCACTGGTCAATAGCTTTGGAGAAATGCGCTACGCCATTAAAAACAATCGTCGAAGTGTATGTATTATAAATTGCCCCGCCGCGAGAAGCAGTCTCTGTCGGTTTGAGCAAGACATTGTCTATGAAGGTGAATGTGTCCTCGGGCCCATTGCCAAAAACGGTAATCCCATGACTATTGTAGATCGCGCCACCGCCTTGCTCGGTGTCTGGCAACAAGCCCGCTCCCGTGACAGTATTTCCCACAAAGGCTGCACTACCTTCGAAGAAGAATCCGTCATATTGACTAAAAAAACTAAAGATTGCTCCGCCAGCTTGCCCCGCTCTATTGTGTATAAACCGCGTTTCATTGTCGAAAACAAACAATCCACTCGCACTACTATAAATTGCTCCTCCGCTCACCGATGCGCCATTGTCGGCAAACAAGTTTGTCGTTCCTTTAAAGTATAATTTTCCAGTAGTGTCATTGTAAATCCCGCCGCCATTTTTGGCCGCATCGCCCCCAAAGCCAATGAGAGAAGCACGATTGTAGAAATACATCGTGCCATTGCCGTTGTAAACAAGACCTCCTATGCCATTTGTATCCACTTTGCCACCGTAGAGATAGATATAAGGGTCGCTATCGGCAGGGGGATTTTGAACACCAAGGAATATATTTCCCTGTCTGTTATAAATAAGCCCCCCTTCCTGTGCCTGCGTAATGGCGGGATCATTGATCATTTCCACTGAGCCAACAAGACTTAACTCTGGTGCATTAAAGTAATCTAGGGCATTATAAATTGCTCCTCCTTGGCCAAGTGTTTCGGTGCCGCTTGCGCTCGTGCGCGCGCCGTTGTTGGAAAAACGTAGCAAGGGCGCAACAAGGGCGACCTGCCCACCGCTATAAATCGCGCCACCTTGGCTAGCTTTGTTGCCGACAAAGCTAATAGACCTATCCGAGCGTAACGTCGCTTCTGCGCTGTAGCGATTAGAGAGAGCTCCTCCCATGGTCGATTCGCCTGCGAGAAAATTCTCCTTAAATTCCAAGGCGGCTACACCTGCGTCTATGTATAGCATTGCTGAGGAGCCGCTATTTTGGATGGCCCCCCCGTCATGACAAATTTCGCCATCCCCTATCGTATGGTTTCCTTCAATCTTAATCAGAGAGGTTGTCGTGCTATTATTGTTTATAATGAGGCTGGAATAATAACTATTATATACCGCTCCGCCAGTGAGATCGGATTGACCATAAAGATAGTTTTCGCGGAAAAGATAGACGGTTTCGCCGCTTCCCTCTTGAAGGGTTATATTCATTATGGCAGGATGGGAAGAGTCTCCTATATTATGAATTGCACCACCCCATCCCTTGGAAACAGTGTTTTTGTAGAAAATAGAATTACCATCGCTCACCTTTACATCAATATTCACAACTCCTCCTTGATTGTAAATGGCACCACCGCCTCTCGTGTATAAGGCAGGCCTTTCTTCGGCACTGTTGGATTCAAAGAGCGGGCAGTCGTAGGCGCCCGAGATCGAGACCGTGCCTCGAAAGTTAAAAATTGCACCACCTCCGTTTGCCTTATTTCCTTTAAATAGCGGGGTAAGTTTAATATAGTCCGGATCTTTCGGTGCTATAGTGAAAGTCCCGTAGTTGGCGACCGCTCCGCCGTCTTCCCATGCGCTAGAATATTCGGCTCTAAAGTCGCCTGTAATTTCCATATTTCCACCGTTGCTGATCACGCCACCGTCCTGACCTGCTTCAGCGCCCTTGGCCGAGAAGCTCTCGTGAATGATTATCGTATTTGCCAAATTATATATCACGCCACCTTGCCCTTGTACGCTTCCGCCCACTGTTTCCATTTTCCCGATGTTTATTTGCCCACGATTGGCGATAAAACCGCCTTCTTCACCATGGCCGAATAGCCCTCGGAAATCGTTTATCCAAACCTGTCCGTTGGAGCCATTATACAGAGTGCCACCTTTTAGGGTAGTTTCATCATGTTCGGAAGAGAGTGTGCCGATGCCAAGGTAGCCATCATTCTGAATAAATCCGCCGTCCCCAACCCCCTTTGAATACTTGGAGTCAACATCTTCGAGGAATGCATATCCTATATTATGAATCCCCCCTCCTTCCCGCGCTTCGGTCGAGAAAAAAGATAACGGCGCATACGAGACAAATAAATTGTCGCTGGCGCCTATATATATCGCGCCACCCGTATCGGCGCTGTACGTATCCTCGAAGAGGAAACCGCTGCCGCTTAACACTAGGCCCGCGCCCGCAGCAAGATGAATGGCTCCTCCATTCGCTGATGTTTCAAATGCAAGGAAATTGACCGGGATTTCCGAGGTGATGTGAGCAGTCGCATTCATTGGGATAGTGAGGCGCTGCGTGTCAGCATTATGACCATAGACCAAGAGGTTTGCCAAGCCGTGCTGCGGGTCGGTAAAATGAAGCGTCGGCATCGAGGCATACCCCGAGGAAATTAAAGTACCCAAAGCGCTTTCCGCTGGCTTATCTGCTCCTGTGGAGACGAAGGTCATGAGCGCGTTTTTCACATCTCCGAAGAAAAGCTTCGCCCCGGCATTTTCGCGGAAATGGACATTGGAGAGTTCCGTCCCCAGCTGTGCGAGAGTGGCGACTTTTAGGCGCCCGCTATAGAGATTCACGCCACCTACAAAATTATTCTGTGTTGTGCTTGTGAGGTCAACGGTGCCGTGAAAAGCTGTCTCCGTGCTGTGGGGAATATAACCCGGGGGAGCTGCCATTGCGTCTGCCTGCCCCTGCACATACTGGCCGAGTGTAAGTGAACCGTTGATGGCGGAAGAATCCGGAGCGAATGTGCCAGACTCAGCATCAGCTGTAATGCTGCCACCAGTAAATTTATACACAGTAGTGCCCGCACCACCCGAAAAATGGAGACCCGAGACCAAGACGCCTGCGGGCAAAACCGCGATATTGGTTTCCCCGGCGTTTGGGATCTTGAACACGGCAACATCGCCATGCAAGAATTTCATCCCATTGCTTGTTCCCCCGCCAATGACAAGCTCGTCCCATACTCCTGTCGTCGCGTTCCAGTTGGCGATTGGGCTGCTGACCTCAAGAATGCGATTCGCCTCAAGCGACGTCTCCAAAACAACAAATGTCGTTTGTGAAGTCAACGTGAAGGCTCCACTGTGGCGTGTGTTGCTCATAGGCTCTCCGCGCAGGAAGAGTTCGAGAGTTCCTGCATTCGTTGTCGTCACATCCGGATTCTGTACCACATAAGAGCCCTCTATGAGTTTATACGAGCCAGCTGTTCTCGGCAAGCTCGACAAATCCAAGTTCAGGTGATCTCCAGAATAGTTGGGGTTTCCGAGGTAGTCGAGGCCCCGAGCGCCATTGTAGTCATTTAATACAAGCATTGCCGAAGAAAACAAACCAGGAGTAGCTCTGGCGAGATCAAAACTCAGAGAGGCATTTTCCTGACCTAGGGAAAAGGGATCAATATTGAAAACAATGTCGTTTGCTTTGATTGCATTTCCGCCACCAACAGAAAGGGTTGTGCCTTTGAGAAGTTCGAAAGTTCCCGGTCCTCCAAGATCTATACTCCCGGCTTCCACGCGCCCCGTCATTGTACCTGGGTTGGACACTTCGCCGTCGCGATAAAGATGCAATGTGCCCTCAAAGACGCGAAAGTACCCTGCTGCATTGAGAACATTTTCTCCACCCAGCTTCCAAATGCCAGCGCCAGATTTCTCAAGGTACACGTTACTCACCTCGCTGCTTCGCATGGGGTCGCGCATATCGACAATATCGTTCGTATTGCGAGCGTCAAGATAGACGCGGCGAGCTGCCCCTCCCCAAACTTCGTCAAGGAAAATAGAGTCATTGCGAGTTCCCAATACAGTCTCGCTGACATTTCCGCTAAAGAGGGTGTAGCCCCCGCCTGTCCCACCAAGTTGTATTGACTGAATAGCCAAACGCGGCGCGGATGTATAGATCGCCGCCCCCCAATAGTTCGAGCCGGATGGGTCTCCCACCTTATTACCGATAAATATAGAATTAATTAAAGAAATCTGCGAGTTTGTAGCGCCATACAGTGAAATGGCTCCGCCGCTGTAGCCGGCTGTGTTGCCGACAAAGAGTGCATTGCTTAAAACGAAATTTTCTCCCGAAACCAAACCAGAGTGCCGAATAGCTCCACCCTGAGAGAGCGCTGTATTTTCCTGAAAATAAGAACTACCGCGAAAGAGTACACTGGCTCCACTGCCTACATGCAATGCACCGCCGATCGCGCCTGAATTGCGCTTAAACTCCGATGTCGGCAAGATTAGCGTTCCTTGATTAAAGACCTGAATCGCTCCTCCTTGTTCATCGGCTCTATTGTTGTAGAAATTGGCTTTATCGTCTGGGGAGTCACCGATCTGGAGAATTCCGGACTCGATATGAATAGCCCCGCCATCAAACGCGTGTGCGCTATTGTCTGTGCGATAGTAGTCGCCAAAGGTGGCGTTTTTTCTGAAGTGAATATTGCCCTCGTTGTAAATAGCCCCACCTCGCCCAGCTCCTACTACCTCGTTGCTAAAGAAGAAGGCGTCCTCTTCAAATAGTACCGTTCCTGTGGCTCCATTATAAAGGCCGCCGCCATTGCGAGAAGCGGTTACAGTATTCGTTGCAATATGCTCCTTTCCAAACTCATCATAACCCTTTCCACCAAACGTAACGGGGCCATGGAAATCTACCTGTGAATCATTCCAGATTGCACCTCCATTTAACGTAGCTTTATTATTACGAAAAAACGTTTCCCCATGAAACTCCATATTCCCTGAGTTGTAAACAGCACCACCTTCCCAACCTTCGACAGAGTTTCCCGAATCTGGCGTCAGCGCACCAAAATTAGCATTGGCCGTAAAAATTATCTCTCCACCGATTCCATTAAAAATTGCCCCGCCACTACCCATGAACCCCACTTTGTTGTTATAAAAATTGGCTTCTGCAAATGTTATCGTGGAAGCCCCGAAAGTAGAATCCGAGCCAGCGTTAAAAATTGCTCCTCCGTGGCCTGGGCCGGTCTTTCCTGCAATATTGCCCGAGGAGGGATCGCTCGCATCTCCAAAATTGGCTGTGCCCGAAAAATATATCTTCGCCCCGCCTTGATTAAAAATTGCCCCGGCATGGCCTTCGTCGCGAGACATGTTTCGATAGAAATTCACGCTGTCATTGAATCTTATCGTCGAATTTGTGCTACCCGTACCTTGATCGTTAAAAATTGCCCCACCTCTGCCACCGTTTTCAGCAATGTTTCCCGAATCTAGCGTCAGTGCACCAAAATTAACGTGGCCCGTAAAAACTATCTCTCCTCCGTCTGTATTCACGATTGCTCCGCCATCACCGTAGGCTGCCCTGTTGTTATAAAAATTGGCTTCAGCAAATGTTATTCTGGAAGCTCCCCAAGTAGAATCCGAGCCTGTGTTATAAATTGCCCCTCCGCTGCCTCTGCTGACGTTTTCTTTGCCGGCAATATTGCCCGAGGAAGGATCGCTCGCATCTCCAAAATTGGCTGTGCCCGAAAAATAAATCTTCGCCCCGCCACCGTTATAAATCGCTCCACCGCTGCTGGGGTCGAAGGCGAAGCCTTCGCTAACACTTGCATTTCGATAAAAATAGGCGCTGTCATTGAATCTTATTGTCACATTATACAAATTATAACCGGGGGCATGCAGGTTGGAAATAGCACCACCACCGTGTGTAGCAAAATTTCCCGAGCCATCGATGGCATTGCCAAAATAAGCGACCCCGTTAATGTTAATCCTGCCTGAATGCAAATTGGAGATTGCACCACCAAATCCATAAGATGCGGGAGAGATAGCTTCAGCTCGGTTTCGGAAAAAATTGACTGCCTCGAAATTTATTAGGTCATAGTTACGGATGGCCCCACCCTCATACGCAAGGTTGCCTGAGTCAGGGACGGCAGCGGCGCCAAAATAGGCTGTGTCCTTGAATGTTACTCCACCGCGCGCACTAATAAATAAAGCACCACCGGCAACACGCCCCGTGTTACGATAAAATTCAGCTGTCCTGTTGAACGTTAGCTTCCCGCTGGCTAACTCAGAGGCGATCGCCCCGCCGTAATTATTAGCGCTATTGCCCGAATTTGGGGAGTAGGCATCCCCGAAGCTGGCTGGACCATCAAAGATGACCTCTCCGTTTGAATACATAAGCGCCCCACCCCTAAATGGTACGCTATTGCCGTAAAAGGCAGACGAGCCCCTGAAGATCGTCGTGCCGCCTCTATTGGAAAGAGCCCCGCCGTAACTATTAGCTGTATTGCCCAGACTACCGTCAGTAGTACCAAAAGTGGTATGGCCCGCAAAGGTGATTTCGCCTCCTTCGTTATGTACTGCTCCACCATTATCGCTCCCAGCCCCATCGATAACTTTGTTACCGTAAAAGGCAATCTGGGCACTTGTGATACTTATCTTCCCTGCATTGCGAATCACTCCACCTAGACCAACACCTACATTGCCCTGAAAGGTGAGGGTGTGAGATCCCGAAAGAGGTGAGATGGAGAAAGCAGCACCAGATGCGACATCCAACACTCCAGAGGAGATGGGGGTGGAATCCCGTATGGAATCCTGTATCGTGAGGTTTCCGCCCAAGAGAATAGCTCCAGACTGCCCGGAGGGGACATGGAGGGGAAGATCGATAGGATCGGAAATGGTCGTGCCCGAGTAAGTATAGTCCGTCATGAGAACGAGCTTGGTCGCGATGTCGGAGATCGTCGTGGCCGGGTCACTAAAGCGGATGGAATCGGGCGGCCCCCAAATGAAGGAGCCCTGTAGGATGCCTGGCGCGCTAAGATCACTTGGGTCGCCGTCATATAGCGCCGTACCGTCATAGTACCAAGTTTCCCCCTGCGGAATAGTGTAGGTGACGGCGTGGGCCGCTGGCGTGAGGCAAGCCGTCACGAGAGTGACGGGCACGCTGCATATCGCAAGCACCCGGGCGGCGTGGAGGGCCCTGAGCGAGAGCTTGGCGCTGTGTTGGGGCATGCAGGCCGTGGCGCGCGTGAAAGCACGGTTCTTTTTCTTGGCAGGTGTCATCTTGGCAGGATGTTTGATTGTTTTGTTAGCTTTGTCCTATTTCTATAAAGATCATTGGTGAAGGCCCGCGAACGGGAATTTTGAAAAATGAATGGGGGGATGGGGGCAAAGCGTTGTCGCAAAAAACCGGTGGCAACTGGCGCCTCCAAGGGGCGTTGAAGGTATGCGGAAACGCGAGGGCTTCATCACCGTGCCAAAACGCACGCCCAGGCACACCTTTTTGTGGTGCATCCTGAGACGTGGTTTTTTCCTTGGCAGGAGCCCGCGAGCGGGAATTTTCAAGAATGAAAGAGGGGATGGGGCAAGCGTTGCCGCAAAAACCCAGCGGCGACCGACACCTCCAAGGGGCGTCGAAGGTGTGCGGGAACACACAAAGGCACGTGACGACGCACCCATTCCCAGACAGGCGCCTGATGCATCAG
>JAITHA010000100.1 GCA_031280235.1 Puniceicoccales bacterium
TCGCAACCGGCTCCCCAAAACCGACGACAAATTCAACCTGCTTTCTGCCGGTCTGTGGAACTTCTACATCAACTGAGCTCAAATACCTCGCGTAAGCTTGCACAGTCCCTTATTCCACAGCGGCTTTCGTAAGACCAACACTCATGTCACAACATGCCTATTGAGACTGAAACAATATCACAACACGTCGATTTTCCTCGATAAGATGTTTACAGTGGTGGGGCGCGCCGCCGTGACCTTATGGAGTGCACTCACCTCTTCGGCGCAGGCTGCATTTCTCCTTCTGAGGCTTTTTTTTATCAGGGTTGTGCATCCAGCTCTTTGAGCCAGAGGGTAGCTTCTGCATCGCTGGGCATTCGCCAGTCGCCGCGTGGCGAGAGGGCGACTGTGCCGACCTTGGGCCCATCGGGCATCACCGAGCGTTTGTACTGTTGGGCAAAGAAGCGTTTGATGAAGATGCGCAGCCAGTTGCAGATGGTTTCCGCCTCGTATTTCCCGGAGAAGGCATGTTTGGCCATGAAGAGGATTTTCTTTGGGCTGCACCCAGCGCGCAAGAGGTAATACAGGAAAAAATCGTGCAGTTCGTAGGGTCCGATGATGGACTCTGTTTCTTGGGCGATTTGACCGTTGGCGGAGGGCGGAAGGAGCTCCGGGCTGACAGGCGTTGCGCAGATGTCTTCGAGGGTCACCCGGGCCGAACCCACGTAGCGTGCGTGCGCTGCCCAAGCGACGAGGTGGTGCACGAGGGTCTTGGGAATGCCGATGTTGACGTGGTACATTGAGATATGATCCCCGTTAAAAGTGCTCCATCCGAGGGCAGCCTCAGAGAGGTCTCCTGTGCCGACGACGAAGCCCTGCGTGCGGCTCGCGATGTCCATGAGGATTTGTGTGCGCTCGCGGGCCTGGGCGTTTTCGTAGGTGAGGTCCTGGTGGTCACTGGGGTGGGCGATGTCGCGCAAGTGTTGTTCCAGAGCATCGTGGATGGGGATCTCGTGGGCAGAGACGCCGAGCTCCTTACAGAGATGTCGCGCGTTGGCGAGGGTACGCGCGGATGTACCTGGGCCCGGCATTGTGACGGCGTTGATGCCGCGCAGGTCGAGCCCGAGGCGTGCGAAGGCTTCTACGGTGACGAGGAGGGCGAGGGTGGAATCCAGTCCGCCAGATATGCCGAGGGTAACGCTTTGTGTCTTGACGTGGCGGAGGCGACGCGCGAGCGCGGTGGTCTGGATGGCAAAAATTTCGTGGCAGTGTTCGTCGCGTCGTGCGTTGTCGCTGGGCACGAAGGGTAGGGCGGGGATGCGCCGTCGCAGCTTGGGGGAGACTTTGCCGGGGCTTTTCATGGTGAAGAGGACTCGGCGAAACGGTTGCGCCGTCTCGCCAAACCAAGTGCTGTTCAGGCGTCGTTCGTGGAGCAGGCGCCGGATATCCACTTGTGAGACGAGCATCGCCTCTTCAAAGGAGAAACGCTCGGATTCAGCGATGAGCTGGCCGTTTTTGGCGATCATGCCATGGCCGCTGAAGAGGACGTCGGTGCTGGACTCGTTGGGCCCCGAATTGGCGTAGGCATAGGCCGCGATGCAGCGTGCGGATTGCTGGACGACAAGCTCCCGGCGGTAGTTGGCTTTGCCCAGCAGCTCGTTCCCTGCGGACGAGTTGCAGATGAGCGTAGCCCCGGCAAGGGCTTGGCGCCCGCTCGGTGGCTCTGTCGCCCAGAGGTCTTCGCATATCTCAAGCCCCACGACGCACTCGCGCATGTTCTCTGCCTGAAAAAGCAAATCAGTACCGAATGGCACTTCGGTGTTGTTCACGTTGGCCGTCTCACCGCCCGCCCAGACGCGGCCCGAGGAGAACCAGCGCTGCTCATAAAACTCGCCCGTGTTGGGGAGGTGCGTCTTGGGCACAAGGCCGATGACGCGCCCGCCGGACAAAAAGGCGGCCACATTGTACAGGCGCCCTTGCATGGCGAGCGGCAGTCCAACGACGAGCACGGTCTCGAGCTCCCGCGTGTAAGCCGCCAGTTCCCCAAGCGCGTTCCGCGCGGCCAGCAGCAGTGTCTCGTGGTAAAAGAGATCGCCGCACGAATAGCCAGTGATGGACAACTCCGGGAAAACGATAACTGCAGCCCCCTCGCCGACTGCCCTGCGGGCTGCGGCTTTGATGTAGGCTGTGTTTGCAACGACGTCGCCAAGGCGCAACTCCGGGGTGATAGTGGCAAGGGTGAGGAACCCGTGTTCGATGAGAGATGTAGAACTCATGGCGTGCAAGGCGTGGTGTGAAGCTGGCAGGAATCAAGGTGGGCTCGCAGTGAAACGAGAACTCGAAAAAACGGTGGGCCCTGCAGGGCTCGAACCTGCAACCAAGGCATTATGAGTGCCCTGCTCTAACCATTGAGCTAAGGGCCCGCGAGCGGACAGGCGGAGGGGTCTGTTCATTTGTCCACCCTTGTCAAGGCTTGCATCGAAAACCTTGCGTGAACTTCGTGCTCAAGCAGATGGGGAGAAGCAAAGACGGCTTGGTGAGCTGCCCTTGCTTTTTCCGTTATTTCTGTGAACGGAATGCGCCTGCTGGGAGTTTTTCGCCGTTCATCAGGTTGGGTTCGGCGTCTTCTTTCCAAGCGAAGCGGATGTGGCGTGGCGAGGTCAGTTCCTCGCAGGTGGCTTCCACGGTACTCCCCACGATGACGGCTTTGGCGGGGTGGTAGATGCCGTCTTGCCCGGCGACTTCAAAGTGGGAAAGAGGTTTGCCGTCGCGGCTCATGAGGCCACTGTTGGTATGGTGAAACTCCACGATGACCGTGCGTCGTGGGATGTCGGCGCGTGCGGATTTGAAAATGGGGCCGGAGTCGTCGGCAAATTTTTTCCCGTAGGTGCGCGAGAGTGCGAGGCGTGCGAGGCGCGAGGCCACGCCGTGTTTATCGCCTGGGTGGATGTCGCGGACGTTCCCGATATCGTTGATGATAGCCATTCCTGTGTTGGGGATGGCGAGGGCGAGGGTTTGCTGTTCCCAAGAGAGGGGGAGGAGTTGGTCGTTGCCCTTCTTGTAGTAAAAAGGGGCCAACTGGACGTAATAGAAGGGGAAGTCTCCCTGATTCCAGGCTGTGCGCCAGCCTTGGACGAGAGCTTGCATCTTTTCGGCGAAGTCTTGTTGGCCGAGGTTACTCTCGCCTTGGTACCAGATGGCCCCGCAGATGGCGTAGGGGACGAGCGGGTGGATCATGGCGTTGTAGAGATTGGAGGGGGCGCCGGAATTGCTGCGCGGCAGCTTGCCGTCTTTGCTTGGTTTGGGCGAGGCGGCGAATTTTTCGAGCCTAGGGAATTTCTTGAAACTCTCGGCGGGGGTCCATGGCTCGATACGTGTGCCGCCCCAGGCGGACTGGATGAGCCCGACGGGCACATTGAGTGCGGTATGGAGCTCTTTACCAAAGAGATAGCCCACGGCAGAGAAACCGCCACGCCCAATATTCCTCAGATTTTCGGGAGAGCAGATTTTCCAAGGGCTTCCGGCAAAGGTGGTTTGCGGTGTGCTGGCGGTGACTTTCGCTGAGGCACGCAGGCGGATTTGCGGGAAATTGGCGGCAGCGACTTCCTCGGCTCCTCGATAGACGCTGTTGTTGTAGAGAATGCCCCACTCCATGTTCGACTGGCCGCTGCACAGCCAGACTTCGCCAACGAGCACATCAGCGAGGGTGATGGTCTCCTCTAAGCTGCTGGCGGAAAACGTGCGGCCTTGGGCTGAGGCGGGGAGGGCGTCCAAGGTGAGTTTCCACTGGCCGGTTTTGTCGGCGAGGGTGGCCTTGCGTTGCCCGGCAAACTCGACCGTCACCTCGGCCCCCGGAGTCGCAGTACCCCAAATGGGCAGGGCGGCGTCGCGCTGCAGCACCATAGCGTCGCCGAAAGGGTCGGCCAATTTGAGCCCCGCAGCCCCAGTGACGCTCTGGAGCAGGATGCCGAGGAGGAGGACGGGTAAAAACCGTGTTTTCATGAATAGGCTTTGAGAACAAGGCTTCGGGGTATTTGTTTCATGGGTGGGCGTTTTTTCCTCGCCAATGCCGGGGTTGCGTTCGCAATCCTACGCTTATGCTTTCTGTCATTTACTCCGGTGCACTTGTTGGTGTCGAGTCCGTCTCTGTGTCCGTCGAAATCAACACCTGCGGCGAAGGCGAATTGCGTTACAACGTGGTTGGCCTGCCCGATATGGCGGTGAAGGAGTCGATAGAGCGTGTGCTTTCAGCCATTGGAAACAGCGGTTTCCAGCCTCCGGGGATAAAGACGACTATAAACCTCGCCCCAGGGGATTTGCGCAAAGAAGGGGTGCTCTACGATTTGCCCATTGCGCTTGGGATGCTGGCGGCCACGGGGCGTCTTCGTCAGGACAGGATCGCGGATTTCCTCGTCGCCGGAGAGTTAGGCCTTGGCGGGGCAACGCGGCCTGTGCGCGGGGGCGTGGCGTTGGCGTTGCAAGCGAAGCGTGAGGGGCGGCGCGGCGTGTTGCTTCCGCCCGAATCCGCCGAGGAGGCTGCCCTTGTCGAAGGCATCTCGGTGTACCCCGTGCCCTCGCTTCACGCTGCCGTGAATTTTCTGAATGGCAGACTGGAGATTACCCCGGCGAGTCCTATGGACAGCCCGTTCCGCCGCCCACCGCAAGTCGGCAGCGCGGCAGATTTTTCTGAAGTAAAAGGGCAAAAAGCCGTGCGCCGTGCTGTCGAGGTGGCTGTAGCCGGCGGGCACAATCTACTCATGATCGGCCCGCCCGGTTCGGGGAAAAGCATGGTGGCACGGCGCATCCCGACAATTTTGCCGGAGCCCACACTTGAAGAATTTTTGGAAATCCTCAGCATTCAGTCTTCGGCGGGCGTCAGCCTCGCGCCGGGGAACCGTTGTTTCCAGCGCCCGTTTCGCGCCCCGCATCACACGATCAGCGATGTGGGCCTCATCGGCGGCGGCGCGGTGCCTGGGCCAGGCGAAATCTCACTCGCTCACCTCGGCGTCCTCTTCCTCGACGAGCTGCCAGAGTTCAAACGCTCGGCGCTCGAGGTGATGCGCCAGCCTCTTGAGGACGGTTGCGTGAGCATCTCCCGTGCCGCCGGGAAAATCACTCTCCCGAGCCAGTTCATGCTTGTCGCCGCCATGAACCCCACGCCCTGCGGCTACCTTGGCGTACGTTGCCGCTGTACCCCGACGCAAATCCAACGTTATCGCGCACGCGTCTCTGGGCCACTGCTCGACCGCATCGATATCCACATCGAAGCACCTGAACTCTCCATCGAAGAATTGCGCACCGCCAGCCCGGGCGAAAGCTCACAAGCCATGCGTGAACGCGTCATCGCTGCACGCGAACGTCAACGCCACCGCTTCACCCACTTGCCAGGTCTCCAAGCCTGTAACGCACGAATGACGCAAAAACTCATCCGCGCCCACTGCCAGCTCTCTGCAACCCAGGGCCTCCTGCTGCAACGCGCAATGGAACGTCTCCAACTCTCCGCACGCGCCTACGACCGTATCCTAAAGGTCGCCCGAACTCTGGCCGACCTCGACAACGCCGCTGAAATCCAAAACGCCCACCTCTCCGAAGCCATTCAATTCCGCAGCCTCGACCGCAACATGTTCGGACAAGAGAACACATAAAAACGTTTTTTGTGGGCAAAGGTTGAGAACCTGTTTAAGATCGGGAGGTCTATAAAGAAGTTGACCCATGTGTGAGTCGAGAAGGCAAGGGTGTAGCAGGAGGATGTGAGGGTGCAGATTGGGGGCTTTTTCGCGGAGCAATTCAATCGGGGTCTTGTTGGCGCGCGAGCGGTTTTTCCGGGCAAAATTGTAATAGTACTGATAGGTGCCTGCCGTTGCCATGAAGTGTGCGCGGCCCGAAAAGTTTTCCAAATCGAAGAACTCGTTTTCGATGGTGGCGTGGACACTTTCGACGTCGGGGTTGCAGTTTGGGCGCACAGGCGGATTGAAGCGGTGGCGCGCGCCCATGGCCACAATGGCGCCGTGAAAGCTTTCCGGGCGGCAATGAACGGTGTCGCCGTCAAACTCTGAGCCCAGATCGGTGCGCACTTCAACGAGGTTGGGAGCCATGCTGTGGATTTTCAGGTGTTCAAGCATGCGAGTGATGGCGAGGGTGGCGTAGGCTTTGGACACCTCGCTCGCATAGGGGACGAACATCGTCCCAGTCGATTCTCAGCGGATGGCGCTTGTCTGGGCGTGGCGCACGAGTTCGTGGCGTAGCGAAAACTTGTCTTGGCAGGAGCTGCTCATGGATGTGTAAAGTTTGTAGCAGGAGTTGGATTGAGTTTGCATACCTGAGCCTCGCAACACGGAGCCTCAGACTCCCGCTTTCTCGCACCTAAAGCCTGCTTCAGGTGGTTTTGTAGCCACTTGAGGGTTCGCTTGCCCAACACTCTCAGCGAATGAAGTTTCATGGTCTGGTTTCTGTCCGCGTTCCCGCCACCTCCACATGGGGCAAGATGTCTATGGGTCTTCCCGGCCACCGCACGACCCCCCCTTGACAGGCTCTCAGATCTGTGTCCTCATGCCTATGAAGATCATGGCGTATTCCATCGACAGCTACGTGACCAGCGCCTGCGAGCCCTTATTCCAAGGGCCTCGGCGGTGTGTCGTGTGCGTGGATCCCCGCACGGATACGCCTCACAATCTTCGCGCCGAAAGCAAAAAAATCTTGCCGTTGGATTCTTCCGTGGAGGCACAATCTTCAGCGATTTTTACAGTCCGCGTTTGCAATCTGCATTCCTCGCTTTTCATGCCCCAAGACACTCCGCTGAGGCTTTGCGACGTTTCCTTGGCAAGGGCGCAGTCTCAAAGTGCGTTCCCGTCGTCGGCGTGCCAAGGCGTTCCGAGACCTTCCAAGGCGCTGGAGCGTTCCAGCGTTCTAACGCGCCAACGCGCCAACGCGCCAACGCGCCAACGC
>JAITHA010000006.1 GCA_031280235.1 Puniceicoccales bacterium
GTTTGATAGGCTGGCAGGCCACGGCCGATGTCGACCGAGTTTGTGAAACTGCCGCTGACAGTCACGAGACGAGACGAGAAGGCAAGTGTTTTTTTGAAACTTTTTATTTTTTTTTGGAGGGGGGGAAGGGAGGAAGGAGTAAGGACAAATGCTGTGTGGGTGCCCGGTGTATCTGCGTACCGCGGGGCATGGTAAGGCTCGAGGCGAACCCTGATGAAGGGCCGATCGAACCAAAGACGAAGGCGTGCTGCAGAGCAACACGCCTTCGTCTTCAGGTGTTTCGCGAGCCTGGGTTATTGCTTTGTGGGAGCTTCCGGGCTGACGGCTGCGGCTGCATCATATTCGGTGCGGAAATCCGCTTCGTCCTTATAGCGCAAGTTTCGTTTGCCGTAGTAGGAGCCGTAGTATTGGGCGTTGGTATCCACCCAGTTGGTGACTTTCAGCAATTCTTCTGGGGAGAGTTTCACGGTTTCGTGCGCCTTGATCAGGGCGGCGGTCCTTTTGTTTTTCTGGTTTTCCTTGAAGGTGATGTCCTTGGTGAGCATGGCGACGAGGATGGAGGAGTGAGAGCCGACGGATTTGGCTGGAAGGTATTTGATATTGCCGGGCTTGGGATGGTTTTCGCCGATGATCAGGCCGAGAAGATTGCGATTGAAGTACCCACGGCGGCGCTCGGGGACGAGGTTTTCGTAGGACTTGTTGAAGAGGGAGGTGGGCTCGCCGGTGAGGACGAGTTTGCCGGGTGCGTCAGGGTCTTTATGGCAGCTGATGCAGTGTTTGTCCCAGACAGGCTGGACATCGCGTGCGTAGCTGAGGGTGCGCACGGCTTCCTTGTCGCCAGGCTGGGCGTAGGGTATTTCTGCGTTGCGCTTCATGGCGAGTGGCACGGTGTGGCGCGTGGGCCCCGGGGCTTGCGATGTGCTCTCGTGGCAGCCGATGCAACTGCGTGTTTCGCCCGGCATGTAGTTGACGTAGGTGCGCTCGGTCTGGAGGGCGCGGTAGTTTGCATCGAGGGCTTGCAGGAAGATGTTGCGCTCAGCCGGGACGAGGAAGCGGGCTGAGCCGTCAGACTCGACGGTCACGATGCCGTGTTGTATTTTCAAACCGAGGTGCGTGTCCTTGGAGACGACGGCGTGCTGCTGGTCGTATTCGTCGCCAGAGTAGGTGCGGCGCGCGCCCCAGGGGCGTGGCACTTGTTCAAGCACGCGCAAGTATTTGACGCTGCCGTGAGCGATTTCTTCCATGCCCTTGTAAACGTCCGTCACGATGCATTCGGCGAGCTTTTTGGCGGCGAGTTCTTCGTTGCAAGAGCCGATGATGACAGGAGGCCTGGGGCGCGCGACGAGAGGGATGGGCCTGAAGCTGGAGATTGTCTGGGCAGAGTAGATTGGGGAGACGGCGCCGTCTTCTTGGAGGAGATAGAGCTGGTAGGCAGTGGAGTTGTCCCATGTCGGGCCTTCGGGTTTGTGCGAGACGAGGAACTCTGTGCGTGAGAGGGGGAAGGTTTCGCGGAAGAGGGGGCCTTCGCCGCCTCTCCGGTGACGCCAGCCGCCGCGCTTCTCGCCAACCTGCCGAAAGTGGAAGCCGCTTTCGTCGCGGATATCCACGTAGGGGGTCATGTAGGTCATGGGGTCGCGGGTGCGAATGTCCTTCGTGGTGTCGATGCGGACGACAGTGCCGACGCAATTTTGCGGGTAGTGGGGCGTGCCAGTGAAGACGTATTCGGTGCGCGAGCCTGGGATGGGGCGGCCCATGATCATCGTCGTTGGGAAGGCGACATCGTTGCCGTAGATTTCGACGGAGTTTGTTCCGTCGGGGTTGACAGCCCAGAGGCATTTCACGGCGACGGCGCCTTTGTCGACATATTCCCAGCGGGTGTAAAGGATGCGCCCGTCAGGGAGGGCAACCGGGGTGTTTTCCGAAACAGAGCTGTTGGTGAGCTTGCGCATGTTTTTGCCGTCGGCGTCCACGCGATAGAGTGTGGTGGTGGGGAAGATGTCCGGCCCGTCGCAGAGGATGCCGAAGTGACAGCGCGTGGAGACGAAAGCGATGCCGCCGTCGGCGAGATAGCAGGGGTCGAGGTCTTCCGTCCCGTGGTGGTAGTCGGCGATGGCGTAGCGCTTGGTGATCGCCTCCTCATCGGCTGGAGGGAAGGTGACCTGACGCAAGCCGGTGCCATCGACATTGACCTCGTAGAGGCTGTAGCCGGTCTTGTAGCTGGCCTTGTAAGCGAAGACGATGCGCTTGGCATCAAACGACACATCGAAGGCTCCAAAGACTCCGCCGCTGAGGCTGGGCACGAGCTCGGTGACTTCGCCCGTCTTCAACGACAGGATGCAGAGGTTGCCACCCGGCATCCAACGTGAGTTGAGGAACTCGGTGTAGTAGTGATTGCTGTTGTAGGTGAAGCGCTTGACGAAGACGATTTTGTCAATGCCTTGGGTGGTGAGTTTTTCCCAAGTGTTTTTTTCCTCGGGGCTTGGGCTGTAAGTCTCGGGCTTCGTGCCTTGTGCGTTGGCGCCGGTGGCGAGGCTGAGGCCGATGGAAAGCAGGAGACAGAGATGTCGTAAGATTCGCATGGAGTCTGGTTAATGGATGTGTGGTCTGTGGTAGTGGCGTGAGGGCAGACAAAGGCCTGCCCTAAGCTGTTCCGCTGTTTCGTTGATTTCGCATTTCACCGCAAGCGCGCACTTGGCCAAGCGTGATCGGCAGGCGCCCGGAATCGCCTGTGAGGCAGATTCTCCGCGCTTGTTCTGTGCTTGACTTGGCATGTGCTCACAACAGCCTGCCGCCCTCTTTTTTATCACGCCAGAGTAGCTCAGTCGGTAGAGCGCGGGACTCATAAGCCTAAGGTCGGCGGTTCGATTCCGCCCTCTGGCACCAATTCTTTCTCCCCCACCCCCTGCCCCGCCACCGCGACTGACTCAAGAGGCTTTGAGCTTCTGGATCAAAGCTTGGTAGGCGGCGTATTTGGCGCGGTAGATGGCTGTCTGCTCTGCGGCAGGCTCGTAGATTTTGTCCACAGAAGCCATGGCCTTCACGGCATCTTGGAAACCGGTGTGATGCCCCGTGGCCACGGATGCCGCCATCGCCGCCCCCAAGGCCCCAAGCTCGGAGCCGGAAGGCACCTCCACGGGAACGCCGATGACGTCGGCGAAAATCTGGCACCACACAGGGTCTTTTGCCGCGCCGCCAGTGAAGCGAATGACGCTTGGGAAATCGCGGAATTTGAGCAGGCGCTCAATGTGCTGGAAATGGGCGAAGGCGACCCCTTCGAAAACCGCGCGCAGCAATGCGCCCGTGCCGTGCGAGGAATCCAGCCCGTGAAAACCGCCGCGCAAACTCCCGCAATTGCAGCCGTAGAGGAAGGGAAGGAAAAGTAGCTGTGAATCGGCGGGCTTGATGCGAGCGACTTGCGCGGAGATATCCGCATAAAACGCGCCACTCCCCGCCGCCGCCCGCCGCTCGCCCGCCAGAAAAGTGTCGATGAACCATTCAAGATTTCCCGCCGAAGTGGGACTGCCCTCAAGCATGAGAAACCAACCGGGGATGGAGTAGCAACTCGTCATGAAAAGCTCCCGGTCGATGAGCGGCTGCCGGGCGATGTACTGGTTGTTCCCCCAGGTGCCAGCGACGATGGAAAAGAGGCTCGAATCCAGGATCCCGGAAGAAAGGGCGCACGCGTCGATGTCAAACATGCCACCCGCGACAGGAGTGCCCGGGAGTAAGCCCGTGAGCCCGGCGGCCTCCCGGCTCAGGCTGCCCGCCAAGTCGGCAGACTCCACCAAGGGCGCGAGCCACGCGGCGACCTCGGGAAGAGCGTGCGCATCAAGCACGGCTTTGTCATAGCGACGCTCGACGACACTCATCAGGCCCGTGCCCGACATGTCAGTGATCTCGGCCAAACGCTCCCCGGTCAGGCAGTGGCGGATGTAGTCCTTCGCCATGAAGACCGTGCCGGTGTTGCGAAACACGCCCGGCTCATTATCGCGCAACCAGGCGAGCAAGGGCGCGGGTTGCGCAGCCCACAAGCTTTGCGCCGTGCGCGGGAGCACTTTTTCCCAGATGCCCTCCTTGAGCCAGCGTTCGACATAGCTCTGCGCCCGGCTGTCGCTAGAGTTGATGGCGTGGCGCAGGGGGCGGCCTGCCTTGTCCAGCAGATAAAGCCCGTTGCCATGGCCCGTGCACGCGAGCCCCTTTATCTGCCCAGGTGCGAGACCTGACTTCGCGACGGCCTCGCGAATGGCCTCCGCAGTGTCCATCCAAAGCGCGCCCATGTCGCGCTCACTCCAGCCAGGCCGGGGGGAAATGGTGTTGACGCGGCGCGAGGCCATGGCGACCTCCCTGCCAGCGGCGTCAAACACAGCGGCCTTGGACATGGTGCCGCCGTTGTCTATACCGATAAAATAGGTACTTTGTGGCATCGGAATTGAAAGAAGTTGACGAGTGTAAACAAACGAGCTGGTAGGCAAGTGGCATTCCCAAGAGCAGACAGTCAAGAATTTCTCTCTTTTTTCCCGGGGCTGGGCATCACGTGTGCGCTAGAAATCCTGCAGAAGTTTCTTGACAGGCCCTGCTTCATAAGCGTCCTGCGCGCGATTGATGCCAAAGAGAAAAAAGCTCGCGCAGGCGGGGAAAGGGCCTCACGCCGGAGAACAATCCGGAAGCCCAAACACGATTCCTTCGGGGAAAATCGCGCTTTCCCCAAGCTCTCAAGCCGCCCTGTTATCATGTGTCTTCCTCTGCCTTTGCCTTTTCCCCGCCCTATTCCCCGGGTTGAAAACCAACGTGCGCATTCCCGTTTTTCTGAGCGGCCTCGGCTTTTGGTCTCTCGTGCTGCTGTGTTGGCACACATGCCTCACCCGCGCCTTTTCCATACTGCTGCTACTGGCTTGGTGCACCAACATCACCACCTCCACTTTGTTCTACTTTGAGTACGCCACCGCGTTTAACGAGACAACGGCGCAAAACGTGTTGTTCACCAACTCAAGGGAAGTGAAAGGCGTCTTCTCCAGCCTCTGGGGATATTTCCTCTCCGGCGCGGCGCTTTTTGTCCTGTTGCTCCTATTCTTGCATAAATGGACAAAAAAGATGGGGGAAAAAATGTGCCGTTTTTCCAAATTCGGCACCTGCGCATTTTTAATCTATTTGCTCGCCATCCCCATCATATATCTGACCAACGGGAAGAGTAAAACAATCGGTTTCTCCATGCCCGCCACAACCCTCCTGCGCACGCCATTATACAATGCCGCACGCCTCATCTCTGCCCTCTCGGCAACGAGGAATCTGGAGGAGCTCAAGCCCGTTAAGTACAATCTGGGGAAACAGGAAACAGGGCTGGATGTCCATATCATCGTCCTCGGAGAATCCGCCCGGAAAAACAACCTCAGCCTCTACGGATACTCCCGCAAAACAAGCCCGTTTGCGGATGAAGAACGAAAGAATATGTTGTTGTTTGCCAACGCGATAGCGCCTGCGCCGATGACAATCATGGCCCTGGCGCTTTCGCTCTCCCGCTACGATAAAAAAGGAAAGATGCCACCCAACATCGGGGACAACATCCTCAATATGGCGAATCAAGCCGGGCTCCATACCGTGTGGATAGATAGAAACCCCGTCTCACAAAACGACGCCCTCAGCCTCATCGCACGCTTCGCCAAGGAAACAATCGTCGCCAAGGTGCCAAACGACGAAGGCCTCCTCCCTCATGTCGAAAAAGCTCTCGCCAACCCGGCAGGCAAAAAATTAATCGTCATCCATGTGGATGGAAGCCACTCGCCCTACGCTCCAACGCAATACCCGGAAGGAGGCGGAAAATTTTCCGGAGGCTCCAGTGAAGACCTTGATAATTACGACAACTCCATCTATGCAACGGACGTTTTCCTCGGCAAAATTTTCCAACTGCTGCGCGGGCGCAAAGCCTCTCTGCTTTATTATTCCGACCACGCTCTTATGCGAAAAACGATCTTTGGGCGCTCGCGCTTCCGCCATGGGAATGCCGACTTCCCACGAGAAGCAGTCGACGTCCCCATGTTCATCTGGTACGCGCCCAGTGTGACGGCGGGGCGCAAGCTGGGGCTGGTGAAAGCCCCCTACTCGACGGGAGACAACTACTACCTCGTCCGAGACTGGCTGGGGCTCGTGGTGTACCCCGGCACGCCTGGGGAGGGAAGCGCGTCTGGCAGCCCCTTGCGCGAAGGCTACGTGCCCCGCGAAAGCATAATCATCCTAAACACCGAACAACGCCTCATGCGCTACTCCAGCCTCCAGAGAGAAGCCCCGTAACGGGCCGCACAGGGCCCACACTTGCGAGGCAGGAACTTTCCCGCTGCTGGGCTGTCTGGCAGCGCTATGCACCCGCGAAAATTATTCCTCATCGTGTCCGCAAGTTCTGGCCTTGTCGGCGGCGCCCTTTCGCTCTACATAAACGCCAGTTCCACCGAGCCCCCCCAAACCGTCGCGCGGGCCCCCTACCTTTCTCCGGAAGCCATTGCGGTGGACAGGGAACGCACCCTTGTCTATACAGCGCTCACCACTGCCAAGGCCGTCTCTATCGCCGACTATGAGCAAGAAAAGGTAACAGGCCGCATAGAGCTCTCGCAAAATCCCAACGAGCTCCTGCTCTCTCCGGACGCCAACACCCTCTACGTCAGCACGGGCACGGCGCGCGGCACAGTGGAAATCTTTGAACTACCCAGCCAAAAGCACAAGGCCAGTATCGCCCTCGGGCACACACCGACGGGCCTCGCCCTTTCCAAGGACGGCAAAACGCTTTACGTAGCCAACCGCTACAACGCCACGATCGCCGTCATCGACCTCGCCCAAGGGAAAGTCTCCTCAAACATCCCCGTCATCCGCGAGCCGCGCAGCCTCTTGCTCACACCCGACGGGAAGACACTCGCAGTGGGGAACTTCCTCCCCAACATGCCGGGTAACGGCGAGAACGTCTCCGCAGAGATTTCCCTCATCGACACGTCGACAAAAACCGTGCGCGCCAATATCTCCCTCGCCAACGGCGCCCAAGCCGTCCGGGGCCTCGCGCTCTCTCCCGACGCCAGATACCTCTACAGCGTCCACCTCGTCTCGCGCTTCACTGCGCCAATCACCCAGCTCGATCGCGGATGGGTGAACACAGACGCCGTCAGCATCATCGACATCAACGAGGCAAAACTCTACGCAACCATCCTCATCGACGACGCGGAAAACGGAGCCGCAAACCCCGCTGGCATCTGTGTCGATCAGGGCGGAAAACTCAATATCGCCCTCAACGGCGACCACGAACTGCTCATTCTCGATCTCGCCCCTCTGCACGTGAAAATCGCCGCCCATCTCGAAAGCGCTTCGAAAATTGCCGATCCGGAAACTCGAAAAGAGGCCTTGGATCTCTCACGAGACCTCGCCTTCGCCGCCCCGTTCAAACGGCGTATCCCGCTCAACGGGCGATGCCCAACGGGCATTGCATCCATCGGCACAGGAGACACGCCAACCTTCCTCATCAGCAGCCGATTTTCCACAGCACTGGAGAAAGTCACCACCACGCCGGGCAAGTCAAACAAGGCTACTATCCGTACCATTGTGCTCGGCACTGAGCCGCCACCCGACGCCGTCAGGCGCGGAGAATTCAACTTCTCTGACGCGTCCGTCTGCTTCCAACGCTGGCTCAGCTGCACATCCTGCCACCCGGACGGGCGACAGGACGGAATCAACTGGGACCAGATGAACGATGGTTTGGGAAATCCCAAAAGCACAAAGAGCATGCTCTTCACACACTACACGCCACCCGTCATGATCACAGGCATCCGCCCGAGCGCCGTCGTGGCCGTCCGCAAAGGCATTGAGCACGTCCTCTTCACACGCCTCCCAGAGGAATTCGCGGCCGACATCGACGAATATCTCAAAAGCCTCCGTCCTGAGGAAAGCCCCTACCTGCCAGAGTACCGCGCAAGGGATCCACAAGGGAAAGGCAAAGAGCTCTTCGAGAACTCAGGATGCTCAAACTGCCACAGCGGCGAATACCTCACCGATATGAAACTCCACAACGTCGGCACGGGCACAGACAACGACAAGGATCGCCGATTCGACACACCAACCCTCCGCGAAGTCTGGCGCACCGCTCCCTACCTCTACGACGGGCGGGCCGTCACAATCAAAGAGGTACTCACCACCTACAACAAGGAGGATGCACACGGCATCACCTCCAACCTCACAAAGGAAGAAATCGAGCTGCTCGCCCTCTACGTAAACACGCTCTGACGATCCCTGCCGCATCCAAGCAAAAACCTGAGCACACCTGCCATGAACACTTTCCCAACACTTCATCTCAACGACGGCAACACGATGCCTCAATTCGGCCTCGGCACTTGGCAAAGCCCCAGCGATCAGGTCGGCCTCGCCGTCCGCACTGCCATCGAAGCGGGCTACCGCGCCATAGATACAGCCACCATCTACAAAAACGAGGCCGCCATTGGCGAAGCCCTCTCCGAGATCCTCCTCCCACGCAGGCAGCTCCACATCACCACCAAGCTTTGGAATAGCGACCAAGGCTACGACACGGCGCTCAAGGCCTTCGACGCCAGCCTCGCACGCCTGCGCCTTGAGTACATCGACCTCTACCTAATCCACTGGCCACTCCCCTCGCACGACAAGTATGTTGACACGTGGAAGGCTCTTGTGCGCCTCCGCCAGGAAGGCCGCGTAAAGTCCATCGGCGTCTCCAATTTCACCATCGCCCACCTCCAGCGCATCATTGACGAGACAGGCCTCACACCTGCCATCAACCAGATCGAGCTCCACCCTTGGTTTCCGCAAAAAAGCCTGCGCGACTACCACGCACGAAAGGGCATCATCACTGAATCTTGGAGCCCAATCGCCCAAGGCGGCGCCCTTCTCACCGACCCAGGCATCGTTCGCATCGCCCAAAAACACGGGCGCACACCCGCTCAAATCATTCTCCGCTGGCACATTGAGCTCGGCCTCGTCGTCATCCCCAAATCCGTCACCCCCGCACGCATCCGAGAGAACTTCGCCCTCTTCGATTTCAAGTTGGACGCTGATGACCTCTCCGCCATCGCTTCGCTCGAAACGGGCAAGCGCATCGGCCCCGACCCGGATACCTTTGACATGGCCTGAGAGCCGCCGCGATAACGCGGCGCCCTATTGCCAAGACACGACGCGCACGCTCTACCCTTGGGCGCGGCGGTTGCGGATGAATTCCACCACGATCGGCAACAGCGAGAGGACGATGATGACGGCGATGACGATGTGAAAATTCTGCTTCACCCCGGGGAGATTGCCAAACAAGTACCCGGCGAAAACGAACCCGAATATCCAGAGAAGCCCACCAGCGACGTTGTAGGCGATAAAATGCGAGTAGTGCATCTTCCCGATGCCCGCCACGAAGGGCACAAAGGTGCGGATTATCGGCATGAAACGCGCGAGGATAATGGCCCGCCCACCATATTTTTCAAAAAAAGCGTGGGCACGCTCAAGGTGCTTCTTGCGCAATAAAAACGAGTCCTCGCGCGTGAAAACCTTGGGGCCAAGCTTCGCGCCGATCCAATAGTTCAGAGTGTCCCCAAGCACCGCCGCCGCCCAGAGCAGGAGGGTGAGCAGGATGACGTTCAACCCACAAGCCGGGTTGGCGGCAAGCGCACCTGCGGCAAAGAGAAGCGAATCTCCGGGCAGGAACGGCGTGACGACGAGGCCCGTCTCCGCAAAAATAATCAGGAAGAGAATCGCATAAGTCCACAAGTGGTAGGCATTGACGAGGTCCTGCAAGTGGACGTCCACGTGGAGGATGAAGTCGATTAAGGCGTGAATGAGGTCAAACATGGCGCGGAAAATGTCGTGCTCAACGACGGCCTGAGGCGACAGCGAGAGCGTTGGCGATTATCTCAAAATCAGCATCCGTGTGAGCCGCCGAGATGGCGGTGCGCACGAGGTCTTTGCCCGGTGGCACAGCAGGGGCGATGGACATCACGGCAAACACGCCATTGTCCTTCAGCTTCTGCCAAAACATGTATGTGCGCTCCTTGGAGCCGAGGACGATGGGAATGGCGGGCGTCTCACTGCCCCAAGTGTCGAGCTTGAGGGAGGCGAGCAACTCCCGGTAACGGCGAGTATTGGCCCAGAGGCGTTGCAAGTGCTCCGGCTCGGTCTCCAGCAAGTCAAGCGCAGCCATGGCGCATGCGGCCTGCACGGGCGAGAGCGCTGCCGAAAAAATCGTCTGTTTGGAGTGTGTACGCAAATAATCGATCAAGGCTGTGCTCCCTGCTACGAAACCACCCGTGCTCGACAAAGCCTTCGAAAGGCTGCCACAGATGAGATCCACTTTACCCGCCACGCCATGGTGCTCCGCCGTGCCGCGCCCGCCCCTGCCCAGCACGCCAAAGCCATGCGAATCGTCCATCACGAAGAAACAGTCATGCCCCTCGCAAGCCTTGAGAATGTCAGGCACCGGAGCGATGTGACCCTCCATTGAGTACACCCCCTCAAAGACGATCATCTTTGGCGTGAACGCCTTCTCATAGGCGAGAATCTCAGCAAGATCCGCCATGTTGTTGTGCGAGAAACGCTCCTTCCGCGCCTGCGTCAACCCGACACCTGCCATGAGCGAGGAATGACAATTTTTATCGGAGATGATGAGGTCGTCCCGCTGGGCGAAAGACTGTACAGCCGACATGCAGCTGAGGTACCCCGCAGCACTCACGTGGCACGCCTCCTTGCCGAGAAAGGCGGCGAGGCGCGCCTCCAACTCCGTGTGGTAGGCGCGGCTGCCATTGGCCAGGCGCGCGCCCGTCGTGCTCGCGCCCCAAGTGTCCAACGCGCGTTTGCCTGCCTCGATCACCTTGGGATGGCGCGTCAGCCCAAGGTAGTCATTGCTAGCCAACATGACGAGCTCGCGCCCATCCATCACAACACGCGCCCCAAGCTGCCCGCTGAACGTGTGGTAGAACGGCGCATACTTCAGGCGCAAACGAGTCATGACATCAGCGGCACAACGTCTGGCTATGGAGCTTTGAACTTCGGCGAATCCCTTTTTCGATAAAAACGAGAACATGAGCGTTGGCATGCTTAAACAGGCGACAGTTGCAAAAAACAATGCAACATTTGTCCTCGGCCAAAACAGCCTTCGCAGAAACAACAAAATTTCCTGTTTTTTTTCATTTCCCGCGAGCGAAGGCCCGTTACCTTGCGTGCATCAAAAACCACCAGACATCATGTCTATCCTTGTCGACGCAAATACCAGAATACTTGTCCAAGGCATCACGGGCGAATTCGGCGCCCGCCATGCCAGGCTTTCTCTCGACTACGGCACGAAGCTCGTCGCTGGAGTCACCCCGGGCAAAGGCGGCCAGACCTTTGAGCACAACGGCGTGAGCATCCCCATCTTCAACACCGTGTCCGAGGCCGCAGCCGAAACGGGCGCCACGGTGTCCACCATTTTCGTGCCTCCCGCATTTGCCGCAGACGCGATTCTGGAATGCGTTGACGCCGGCCTTGAGCTCGCCGTAGCCATCACAGAGGGCATCCCGATAAAGGACATGACACGCGTCAAACCCGTCATCGCCAACAGCAAGACACGCCTCATCGGCCCCAACTGCCCAGGTATCGTCACCCCAGGCACCGGCAAGGATTCCTCCGGCGGATGCCGCATCGGCATCGCGCCCGGATACATTCACCGGAAAGGCCACATCGGCGTCGTCTCCCGCTCCGGGACTCTCACCTACGAGGCTGTCTTCCAACTCACCACACGCGGCCTCGGCCAGAGCACCAGCGTGGGCATCGGTGGAGACCCCGTGAACGGCACCTCTCACCTCGACATCATCAAGCTCTTGGCTGCCGACCCGGACACCTACGGCATCATCCTCATCGGCGAAATCGGCGGCACCGCCGAAGTGGAAGCCGCGCGCTGGATAAAGGACAACTGCACCAAGCCCGTCGCCGGCTTCATCGCCGGAGCCACCGCCCCGCCTGGGCGGCGCATGGGGCACGCAGGAGCCGTCATCGGAGGCACGGAAGACACCGCCGCCGCCAAGATTGCCATCTTCCACGAATGCGGAATCGAGGTCGCCGAGACGCCCTCCAACATGGCTGACGCGCTCATCCGCAGTGCCAAGGCCCGAGGCATCAGGCTCAACTAAGCCCAAGCCCCCGCCCGCCCATGCTCCCCCTCGCCGAGAGCTCACCCGCTCCCGTCATCGCCTCGTGTAACCTCAGCCATTGGTTTGACGAGGGAGATGGGCGCCACCAAGTCCTGCACGACATCTCGCTGAGCGTGTTCCCGGGCGAAATCGTCCTCATCACAGGCCCTTCCGGCTCCGGCAAATCCACCCTCCTCAAACTCATCGGTGCACAGCGCGCCGTGCAAGCCGGGCAACTCAACGTCAACGGGCGCGAGCTGAACGGGGCCCGGCCCAAAGACCTCGTCCGAATCCGCCGGGATATCGGTTTCATCTTCCAGTCCCACCATTTGCTGAAGTCGCTAACCGCCTGCCAAAATGTGCAGATGCCGCTCTCGCATGACCCGCGCCACAATGCCTGCAGCTCGCGAGAAGCCGCCCTGTCAATGCTGGCCAAAGTCGGCCTCTCCGAGTATGCGACCAAGTACCCGGCACACTTGTCTGGCGGGCAGAATCAACGCGTCGCCATCGCACGCGCCCTCGTCTCCTCGCCCCGAATCGTCCTCGCCGACGAACCAACCGCATCCCTCGACAAGCATACCGGGCGCGAAATCGTCGAACTCTTGCAACACCTCGCGCGCAATAACAGCGTCGCCATCATCCTCGTGACCCACGACAACCGCATCCTCGACATCGCCGACCGCATCCTGACCTTGGAAGATGGCTGCCTCGCCGACGAGACCCACCCCTCTGGCCCGCAAGCATAGACCTTGCCCACCAAGCACGCCTATTTTGAAACTTCCCTTTTGAGGGGAAAATTTCACTCTGCGGCACAAGTCTATTTCACCGTAAACTAGAGGCTTCCACATGTTCCCGAGACTCAAAAAACACACTGTCATGCCTGGTTTTGGAATGACGCTTGGGTTCACCTTATTCTACCTGAGCCTCATTGTGCTTATTCCCTTGTCCGCCGTGTTTATCCGGGCAGGAGGGCTCTCATGGCACAGTTTTGTCGATGTGGCATTTAGCGCACGCGAGCTGGCCGCCTACCGTGTTACCTTCCTCGCCTCCCTCGCCGCAGCCATGGTAAATGCCGCCTTTGGCCTCGTCCTCGCTTGGGTACTCGTGCGCTACCCATTCCGCGGGCGGCGCGTCATCGACGCACTCGTGGACTTGCCCTTCGCCCTGCCAACTGCCGTGGCCGGCATTTCCCTGACCGCAATCTATGGCAAAAACGGTTGGATCGGGCGCTGGATCGACCCTGAGGGAGACATGTTCCTGCGCTTCCTCAGCGCAAACGGCCTTCTGGGCGATTGCACAGGCTATGGCTTCGCAGGCATCCGGGTCGCCTACACAGAGCTCGGCATCTTTGTGGCCATGACCTTTATCGGGCTCCCCTTTGTCGTGCGGACCCTGCAACCCGTCATCGAAGAATTAGAGCCTGAAATGGAAGAAGCCGCAGCCACTCTCGGCGCAACACGCCTGCAAACCCTCAGCAAAGTTATTTTGCCAGAACTCATGCCCGCGTTGTTGACCGGTTTCGCACTAGCCTTCGCACGCGCCCTCGGCGAGTATGGATCCATTATTTTCATCGCCGGGAACCAGCCTGGGAAAACGGAAATCGTCCCCCTGCGCATACTCACCAAACTGGAAGAGTCCAACGCATCCGCTGCGCACACACCCTACGCCGAAGCAACTGCCGTCGCTGCCATAATGCTCGTAGCATCTTTTATCTTATTGTTGCTGATAAATCTTCTCCAAAAATGGAGCCGACGCCACCACGCACACTGAAAACGAGATGAAAACAAAAAATAAAAAATCATCCGAGACAGGATTTTTCGCGACTCTTTTCACTGTTTCCAACTCCGGAGAGCCACAAGCGCGCCGGGACCCAACGTGGATGCGCATCCTCTTGTCTATCATAGCATTTTCCTTTCTATTCGGTTTCCTATTCGTGCCGTTAATAGCGGTTTTTTCCGAAGCCTTGAGCAACGGCTGGAGAGTGTACTGCGCCTTGTTTATACAAGAAGATGCGCTCGCCGCATTGAGATTGTCTTTGCTCACAGCCGCCATTGCCGTCCCAGCCAATGTGCTCTTCGGCGTAGCCGCCGCATGGGCCATCACAAAGTTCGATTTCAAAGGGAAAAGCATTCTTGTGACACTCATAGACCTGCCCTTTGCCATTTCTCCAGTAATAGCAGGCCTCGTTTTCGTACTCATCTTCGGACGCCACGGATGGCTGCCAGAACAAGAGCTGGGCAACTTTCTCGCGCCCCTCGCCGCGCTCTCCCGTAAAGCAGCCGATGCGGGATTTTTCGAAGACATTTTCCGAGCCCTGACAAGCTGGCTTGATGAACCCCGCATCATCTTCGGAGTACCGGGAATTGTGCTCGCCACGATTTTCGTTTCCTTCCCCTTCGTCGCCCGGGAACTCGTCCCACTGATGCAGTCCCAGGGACGCGATGAAGAATACGCCGCCATCACCCTCGGCGCAAACGGCTGGCAAACCTTTTGGCGCGTAACTCTCCCCAACATCAAATGGGGGCTCTTCTACGGCATCATCCTCTGCAACGCGCGCGCCATGGGAGAATTCGGCGCCGTGTCCGTCGTCTCAGGGAAAATCCGCAGCGAGACAAACACCCTCCCACTACACGTGGAAATCCTCTACAATGAGTACAACTCCGCCGCTGCCTTTGCCGTCGCCTCCCTGCTCGCCATGCTCGCCATCGTGACACTGGGACTAAAGTCATTCGTCGAATGGAAAACCACGCGCACGTAACTGACCATCACCACCCAGCCACCATAAACTTTCCCAAGCCATGTCCATCACCGCCTCCCACATCAGCAAAACTTTTGGCGACTTCGCCGCCTTGGATAAGGTAAGCCTGCATGTGCCCGCCGGAAAACTCGTCGCCCTGCTCGGCCCATCCGGTTCCGGCAAGACAACCCTCCTGCGCATCATCGCCGGCCTGGAAATGGCAGACGAAGGCAGCGGACACATCCTCTTTGGCAACGAAGATGTCTCCCTGCTCCCACCCGGCAAACGCGGCGTCGGCTTCGTCTTCCAACACTACGCCCTTTTCCGCCATCTCAGCGTCGCTGAAAATATTGCCTTCGGGTTGCGCATACGTAAGGGCCCGGAGCGCCCCAGCAAGGCCACCATCACCTCACGCGTGCAAGAGTTACTCGCGCTCGTCCAACTTGAGCACCTGGGCAAGCGCTACCCCACACAACTCTCCGGAGGACAACGTCAGCGCGTCGCCCTCGCGCGAGCACTCGCCGTACAGCCCAAAGTACTCTTGCTCGACGAACCCTTTGGCGCCCTCGACGCCAAGGTGCGCCGGGATCTGCGTCGCTGGCTGCGCAATTTCCACGACGGCATCCACATCACCACACTCTTTGTCACCCACGACCAAGAAGAAGCCCTCGAAATCGCCGATGATGTCGTCATCCTCAACAGCGGACGCGTGGAGCAAGTTGGCTCCCCACAAGAAGTCTACGATCGACCAGCAACACCCTTCGTCCACAAATTTCTCGGCAACGTGAATCAAATCCTCCTCCCTTGGGAAGGCATCATACAAGGCACCAAAGTGCCCGTCGAAGAAAATGTAGCCTTCGTGCGCCCGCACGATATCGAACTCCTACGCCCAGAGACAGCCCAGCCCGGCGCCCTCGCAACCGTGCTCGACCTCCACGCCGCAGGCCCCATAGCCAAAATAGCCGCCAAACGAACCGACGGGAGAGGAATCATCGACATCGAACTACCACGCGCCTACTTCGACCAACTCAATCTCCGCGAAGGCGACACCATCCTCCTGCGCGCCCGCTTAGAACCTGTTTGTCAAACAATCCTCGTAACGAAACCGCCTATGACGTAAGCCACCGTATTTTAATTTTGCCGAAGGTACAGATGAGCCGCGCGACTACGATCGAGATGTAGCGCCGTGTTATCCATTTTTCTTATACATCAGACACCTTGCCATCATATCATGCAGGCATTGCTTCTTCTCTGTAAACGCACACATGATGTATCCGATGCATAGTGTTAGCGCGGAAATGATATGGCCGAAATACCGCCCTGTGGCCCTTCCAAAGGATATTCTGTTTCCGTTCATATCAGTGACCACGAAACCGCAGACAAGCTTTCCCGGTGTCGCTTGTTTTGGAGAGCTCTCAAACAATGCATAATACAGCCAGGAGACAACAATGCCTACGATAGGGACTATGCCCTCTATAATCTTTTGGTCGGTTCCTCCCAAACCCGCCATTACAAGGGCAAATACAAACCCCGCAATAAAACCAGCGATAGAAATCAGTATCTGATCGATAAAATACGCGGCAACTCTCAACCAAAAACCTGGGTGGGCGGCTGCCAAGTTCATCTGGGGGCCCGGAGTCCGTTCGCTGTAAGCAATGGGCGGAGGTGTCGTTCTGTGAAATGCGCTCCCAACAGACTCCCAGCCTGTATTGCCCTCCTTCCAGTAAAGATCATTTTGGGAAAGCATCCCAGAATTGAGCATTTCCTGTATTTGCCCTTCGGAGAAGGGCCCAAGTCGTTGGCCTTGGCGACTGATGTGGATTGAGGTGTTCATGGTTTCTGTCTAATCAGTGTTATTGGGCCGCACGTGGTGTGGCGTAAGTGAAGTTTTGGGATGGTGGTGTTTTTGCCATGGTGCGAATGCAAAAAAATCGCGCCCTTTTGCTTTGCAAGATTTTTTGAAAAAATAATCGAAGTCCATTTTTTCGGGTAATCTCGTGATTGCTGTGCAGGAGACAGGAGTGGCGTTGGCGATTTGGATGGTGATTCGTTCCGGAGGATTTTGGGTGCGGGATTAGAGGCGGCCCTGATGTTTTGCGGTGTCATGCATGACATGCGCGTTGACTACTTGCGCGGAAAGGCGGAAGTTTTCGTCCCGTATTTTTCTTGGATGATGAACAAGGCTGCTGTTACCAAAATTTTTGAATTTGCGCCCCGTGTTTCCGCGGCGGTTGCCGCGCAGCCTGCCTATGCGC
>JAITHA010000049.1 GCA_031280235.1 Puniceicoccales bacterium
TGCCGCGAGTTTCTCTGCGAAGAGGTTTCACGCTCGGGTTTGGATCGTTGCCTGCGGCGTTATAAAGTGGGAAATCTCAGGGCTTTGCAACCCGCCGCGCCCCAAGCGCCCGCCAAAACTTTCAAGGCTTACGAGCCAGGCTATGTGCACGTGGACATCAAGTATTTGCCTCAAATAGCCGGTGAAAGTGCCCGTTCTTATCTGTTTGTGGCGATCGACCGGGCCACGCGCTGGGTGTTTGTGCAAATCCGTCCCGACAAAAGTGCCGACAGTGCCCGCGCTTTTCTCGCGGCGCTGCACGAGGCCTGCCCGATCCGGATTGTCAAAATTCTGACCGACAACGGAAAAGAGTTTACTGATCGGCTTTTTGCCAGTCGCGAACGCGAACCCAGCGGCCAGCATGAATTCGATCAACTTTGCCAAGCCTTCGGCATCGAACACCGTTTGACGAAACCCCGGACGCCTCAAACCAACGGCATGGTCGAACGCTTACGGGCGCATCAGCGACGTGCTCAAGACGCACCGTTTTCGTTCCGGGCAGGACATGCGACAAACGCTGGAACGCTATGTGCATCTATACAACCAACACTCCCTCAATCAGCCCTTCACAGGAAAACACCCTCGCAAACCATGAATGATTGGTATCTCCAAAAAACCGAACTTTTCCACCGAAAACCTCCGCCCAATCACCCGGGATGCGACAACCGTTTTTTTTGATGACTTGGGCCTGTTTTTGCACTCTTATCGCGTCCTCTCATGAGTTTGAATGCAGAGCCGCCTTGGATGCCACCTCCTGCCGCACCTTTGGTCTCGATATTGATGTACCATCAGGTCGGGCATTTTCTTCGCCCTAAGGCGCACCGAGCGACTTATTGTGATGTGGGTCGTTTTCGTCTCCAAATGGCTTGGCTTCGCGCATGGCGTTATAATGTTATCAGCCTTGGCGATGCTTATGCGGGCTTGTTCCACAGTGCGCCTTTGCCGCCGCGCGCGGTCGTGCTCACGTTTGACGATGGTTGTGAAAATTTTCGCGAACATGCATGGCCTATTTTAAAAAAATATAGTTTTCCGGCAACTCTCTTCGTCATCGCTGGCATGATGGGTGGCACTACTACTTGGATGGACACCGAAGCGGCTCGGGAAACGCCCTTGCTCGACGCCGACGCTGTGCGTGAGTTACACCGCGAGGGCGTGCACATTGGCGCGCACACGCTCACGCACGCGCGCTTGGCACGGTGTTCGCCCGAGGTCGCGCACAAGGAAATCGAGGGAAGCAAGGTACAGCTCGAAGAGTTGCTTGGCGAGAGCGTTCTTGATTTTTGCTACCCCTATGGCAGCTATGACATGCAAGTCGTCGATATGGTCATTTCCGCTGGTTACCGGCTTGGCCTGACCTGCATCCGCGCTGCTGCCAACCACGCCCAGAGTCCCTACGAATTGCCGCGTAAAGCCATTTCTCATGGCGACACTTTGCCGGGGTTTCTCTGGAAACTTCATGCCAAGAACAAACCTAAGTCCTGAGCCCATATGCGTATTCTCCAGATCATTCGGAGCATGGGATTTGGTGGAGCTGAAAACCACGTTCTCTCGCTCTCTGCCGGGCTGCGCGACTTGGGGCACGAGGTACTGCTCGTCGCTCCTGCTGGCTCGTGGGTCAGCGTGCGTTGCGTCGTCCTCGGCCTCTCCGTGGAGCATATTGCGATGTGCGGCATGGCGGACCTTCCGTCCTACTGGCGCCTTCGGCGCCTTGTTCGCACGTGGCGGCCCGACATCGTCCACGCGCATCAAGTCCGCCCCTCTCAATATGCGGGCATCGCGACACTCGGCACGCCCGTCATTCCTATTTCCACTGTCCATTCCACTGGTGCGCGAAAGCACATGCACCGCAGCAAGCACCTCATCGCCGTTTCCGATGCCGTCGCCGAAAACCTTGCTCGCCATCGTTATCCGCGTGAGCGCATCACGCGCATTTACAACGGTGTGCCTGATGTTGATTGTCCCAGCTCCGCGCCATTTCCAACCGTTCACACCCCGGCGACCCGCAAGGAATTACGCGATATGTTGGAAATTCCAGAAGGACAGTTTGCCCTTGTTTGTGCCGCCCGTTTCAATCCACAAAAAGGGCAGGATCTGCTTGTGCGCTCGGCCAAGTTTTGGCCCGGGCATGTCCATCTCTATTTCATCGGCGACGCCATGACGGATTTTGGCAAAAGCGTCGTCACCGAAGCCAAGGCGGACCCGCGTATTCACTTTCTGGGTTTTCGCGAAAACGTGCGCCAGCTCTTGCTAGCGTTTGATGCCTACGTGTCGCCCTCGCGCCGCGAAGCTTTTTCGCTTTCTTTGGCCGAGGCTGCGGCTGCGCGTTTGCCCGTGGTCGCCACACGTGTTGGAGGCGTTCCCGAGGTGGTGCTCGACGGCGTCACCGGGCTTCTTGTGCCTCCAGAAGATTCTGGGGCACTCGCCGGAGGCATCGCTAAACTTGTTGCAAATCAAGAGCTTGCTGCCATATTCGCCTGCAACGCGCGCTTGCGCTACGAGAGCGAATTTACTGTGGAAAAAATGGTGAGTCGGACGTGCGCGCTTTATGTCAAGGTGCTCGCGGAGGCGTGAGGTTGCTGGAAGAACTGCCCTTAGCCGAACGCATCCAGAATGGACACCGCGATGGCGTCGGCGCGGAGGCGCCCTTCGAGTGTGAGGCGCCAGTGCGGGCCGTTAACCTTGAGAAAACCTTCCTGCTGGAGCTGGTCGGCCAGCATTTGCAGGGCCTGTGGTGGCGCCATGCCGTGGCGGACGCCGAGTTGCCCGAGTTCGACGCCCTCGTTCATACGCAAGCCGAAGATGAGCGAGTCTGAGAAGAGCAGGGCAGGTGTGAGGGTGACGCATTGTTCCCGCACGGGTTTCCCGGTGCACAGACCGTCGAGCCATAGGCCAAGGTTGGCTGGGTTTTGAAAACGCTGCCCGCCGCACTGTGAAGCCGCAGACGGACCGTAGCCTTGCCATTCCTCCATCCGCCACGTGTTTATATTGTGGCGGCAGGCGTGCCCCTCGCGGGCGAAGTTGGATATCTCGTACTGCGCGTAACCGTGTGCGCAAAGGAAATCCCAAGTCGCACGGTAGAGGGCGGCCTCGTGCTCCGGATTGGGCGCGATGCGCCCTCTGGCGAGCCGGGCGTAGAGCGAGGTATCCTCCTCCACGGTGAGGCAGTAAGTGGAAATGTGCTGGGGCGCGAGGCGCACGGCCTCGGCGAGGTCCGCTTGCCAGCGCGCCTCATCCTGCCCAGGGATGGCAAAGATAAGGTCAAGCGATGCATCTCGAAACGCTGCTTCTACGGTGTGCGCCCAAGCGCGATAAATTTGCTCGGGTAGATGGCGTCGTCCAAGAACGGCAAGTGTCTCTTTGTCAAAACTTTGCACTCCCATCGAAATTCGCGTGACGCCGAGTTCACGCAGCGCGGCGAGCCTGTCGCGTGTGGCTGTTGCCGGGGCCATCTCAACTGTCCATTCGTCGGGCGGGTGCTGGCCGTTGGCTGCCAGAAATGCCTGCCCGAGACGTTCCAGTGCGGCGGGTGCGAGCAGCCCTGGGGTGCCGCCGCCCCAGAAAAAGGTGTCCGCTGGGCGCTCGGGCGGGAACAGCACCAGCTCGCGTTCGATGCCCTCAAGAAAACGCGTCACATCGTCGCGCCGGGGTTTCTCCTGATAAAAGGTGCAGAAGTCACATGCGTCGGCGCAAAATGGCACATGGCAATAGAGCCCCAGCGGGCGTCTGTTTTCTCCATCTACGGAATTCACTTCCGGGAAAGGGTGTTGGGTAATTTTGTCGCGGCCTTGATTTGCATACGGCGGTATTTTATCGCCGCATATTCCGATTGGATCTGCAGTTTCCCTGCACCAAGGAAAACTTTTTTGACGTCCGTGCCGGTGTCCTCCAAATAATTGATATCGCGGAGAATATTGACCACGCGCCCATTAAGCAGATGGAAAGCATCGTTCCCCACGGCAAGGATTTCTGCCGTATTCCATTCTCCATTGGGTTTCTCGTGATAATCTTTGCCACGCAATACGCGCCCTTTGGCGAGTACGAGTGGTGCACCGGGAGAAGAACGCAATTTCTTGCCTTCCTGTATTGCAGGAAAATCGGCTTGTGTGCCACAGAGTGGGTAAAAGTCTCCGACATCATCTTCTTGTATCTGGTATTCCACTGAGCGCATCCACACATTGTCGTGTGCCCCATGTGCGCCGATGCAGTGGTAGAGAAGGCCACTGTCGCGCGGCAACGCCAGGCGCGGGGGCCATTTCTTTTCTTCCCAAGCAAATTGAAAACGCAGGTGATAGTTTTTGAAATTTTTCAACGTAGTCAGCCCGCCGAGAATCTCTCCAGAGACGAAAAGAACGGGTTCTCCATCAAGCATCCTGACTGTATAAACGCCTTTGGGGTCGCGTAAGCCGATGGGCTTGTTTTTCGCGTAAGCATAGCCGGCGACTTTTGTTTCCGGGCGGGGAACCCCCAGAAAAACTTCCCATTGGGAAAGTTTTTCATCGAAGAGATCGCGCCACTCTGTTTGCGCAAAACAGACGTTCGTCGCTGCAAGGAGGAGAAAGCAACAACTTGATTGTCTGATTGTTGCGAAAAGCCTTTGCAATCTTGTTCCGGTTCTTGGATGAGCTTTTTTTATGAGCATAGTGTTGTTCGGAGAAAGAGTTTGTCGCCTGGGTTCATTCATTTCGCCTGAGTTTTTTTATTGGTATTGGCGGCGGGCGGCGATGGCGTTTTTTAGTGTGGTGGGGTCGACGTAGGTGGGTCCGGTGCCACTGGGGATGCCAAAGCCGATGCGTGTGATATGGATGGCAGGGTGGGCGGCGAGGAGTGTCCCTTGGATATAGTGGCAGGTGGCTTCGCCTTCGATATCATTGGAAAGGGCGAGAATAATTTCTTCAATATTTTCGCTGGAGTTTGGAGAGAGACGTTTTTCCAGGGAGGCGAGGTTGAGTTGTTCCGGGCCGATTCCACGGATGGGAGAGAGTTTCCCGTGCAAGACGTGGTAGCAGCCGTCGTGGGCGTTGGCGCGTTCGAGGGCCAGCAAGTCTGGGATTTGCTCGATGATGCAGAGGCGGTGTCCGTTGCGGTGCGGGTCGGTGCACAGTTTGCAGAGTGTGCTTTCGGCGAGGTTGCCGCAGCGCTCGCACCGGTGCAATTGTTCGGCGGCATCGCGCAGAGCCTCCAGCAGGGGCTGGAGGCGTTCGGGGTTTTCGACGAGCAGGTGCAGGGCGATTCGTTCCGCAGAGCGGTATCCCAGGCCGGGTAGCTGTTTGAGCAGTTGCCGGGCGTTCTCGAACGCGTGCAGGCCTGTCATGGGTGGCGGAAGATGAGGGTGGACATGGAGGGCAGGCGGGCGTGGAGTGAGTGGGGCTGGTTGTTCCAGGCAAAGCCTGTGTCGGCGGTGACGCTGCCGAGGTTTCCCGCCCCGTGCCCGCCGTATGCCGGGGCGTCGGTGTTGATGGCTTCGTGCCATTGCCCATCGTAGGGGACGCCGATGCGGTAGCTTCGTTCCACTGGGGTGAAGTTTACGGCGATTACCCAAGCCGGGCCTCCCGCGTCGCAAAGGCGCAGAAAGGTGAGCACGCTGTTGTCGGCGTCGTTGGCTTCGAGCCATTGAAAACCGCCGGGGAACTGCTCGTTGCTGGCCAGTGCCTCGTCTTCGCGGTAGAGTTTGTTGAGGTCGCGCACGAGGAGGCGAAGCCCTTCGTGCGGGGGGTGGCGCAGGAGGTGCCAGTCGAGGCTTTGGTCATACTTCCACTCGGCGTATTGGCCGAATTCGTTTCCCATGAAGAGTGTTTTTTTACCCGGCCATGCCCACATCAAGGCGTAAAAGGCGCGGAGGTTTTGGGCGCGCCCGGAGATGTCGGGCTGGGGCATTTTGTTGAGCATGGAGCCCTTGCCGTGGACGACTTCGTCGTGCGAGAAAACCTGAACAAATTTTTCGGAATACTGGTAGAGCATCCCGAAGGTGAGCAGGTTGTGATGCCATTTGCGATAGAGCGGGTCTTTGGAGAGATACTTCAGGGTGTCGTGCATCCAGCCCATGTTCCATTTGAGGTCAAAGCCTAGGCCGCCCTCGTGTACGGGTCGTGTGACGCCAGCGAAGGAGGTGGACTCTTCGGCGATCATCAGCGCGCCGGGGAAGTGCTGGTGCACGAGCTCGTTCGTATGACGCAGGAAGTGGATGGCCTCAAGGTTTTCGCGGCCACCGTGACAGTTGGGGATCCACTCGCCTTCTTTGCGCGAGTAGTCGAGGTAGAGCATGGAGGCGACAGCGTCCACGCGCAGCCCGTCCACGTGGAAGCGGTCGAGCCAGGCGAGGGCGCTGCCTGTGAGAAAGGCGCGGACTTCGTGGCGCCCGTAGTTGAAGATGAGGGTGCCCCAGTCGAGATGCGCTCCTTGGCGCGGGTCGGCGTGTTCGTAGAGATGTGTGCCGTCGAAGGCCTCCAGCGCAAAGGTATCCCGTGGGAAGTGGGCGGGCACCCAGTCAACGATGACACCGATGCCTGCTGCGTGAAGGGCGTCCACGAGGGACATGAAATCGTGCGGCGTGCCGAAGCGCTGGGTAGGTGCGTAGAAGCCGGTGACCTGGTAGCCCCAGGAGCCGTCAAACGGGTGCTCAGCGGGCGGCATCAGCTCGACGTGCGTGAAGCCCATCCCGGTGAGATAGGCGGGGAGCTGGCTAGCGAGCTCGCGGTAGTTGAGCGGACGCCCGCCTTCCTCGGGGACACATTTCCATGAGCCGAGGTGGAGCTCATAGACGGAGATCGGCTTGCGCTGCCAGTCTGCCGCCGCGCGTTGCGCGAGCCAGGCGGCGTCCTGCCATGTGTAGCCGCCCAGCGAGCAGACGATGCTGGCGTTGTGAGGCGGGGGCTCGAAGCGGACGGCGTAGGGGTCGCTCTTCAGGAAAGGGGCTGGCTCGTTGGGGCCGAGAATTTCGTACTTGTAGCGTGCCCCGGAGTACACGCCGGGGATGAAAATTTCCCAGACGCCGGATGCACCGAGTGTGCGCATCATGTGGTAGCGCCCGTCCCAGGCGTTGAAATCGCCGACGACGGACACGCGGCGCGCCATCGGTGCCCAGACGGCAAAGGCCGTTCCTGCCACACCGTCGTGCACACAGGGGTGTGAGCCGAGTTTCTCGTAGATGCGCGCATGGGTGCCCTCGTTGAAAAGGTGCAGATCGAGCTCACCCAGCGTGGGCAGGAAGGCGTACGGGTCATGTGCCTGGCTCTGCCCGCCGTTGTGTCGCGTGATGCGGAGTTGGTAGGGGAAAACTTCGTGCGCGCCAGGGATGAAGAGTTCGAAAAAACCGCTCTCATGCAGGCGCTCGAGCGGGAGCTCTCCCACAGGCGCGCCCTTGCCTTGCGGCACAAGCTCGCATTTTTCGGCATCGCCGAGAAATGCGCGGACAACGAGGCCCTGGTTCTCTTGAGAGCTCGCTGTGTGCATCCCAAGGAAATCATGCGGGCGCGATTGTGTGGCACTGATGAAGGACTCGAGTTCTGATGGGGATAGAATCACAAGGTGGTATGGGTATTGGCCGTGCCGGGAAAAGCGACGGGAAAATACACTCCGTATCGCCACACTGGCGGAGCAATCCTTGTCTTGTCTTGCCGTCCGCCCGGCGTTTGCCAGATTCGCTCGCCATGAAACTCCGCGTATCTGGCTTGTTCCTGTTTTACGCCGCCTTCTCTTGGGCTGCGGGCGCGGCGGCTTTTGCCAGCGTTGCTCCCGCAGCTCCTGCCTCTTCCCCCAAGGCGCGGATGTCGAAGCGCATCTTTCGCGTCACCGATGCCAATGGCGTCGCGGAGTACGCCGTCCCGGCGAAGAGCAAGGCGGAGCGTTGGGCCGAGGTGAAGGCGGCCTTTCCCGGCGCCCCCGAGGAGGGGCAGGCCGGGCAGTCATCTGCCTCGCTGCCCAAGCCTGATGCCAAGGGGCAACCCCAATCAAGCGGCAAGGAAAGCGGTGTCCCTGCCGCCGAGAAGGGCTTTTTCTCAGAGGACTCGAAGGATCCCACGCCCGCCCAAGGCGCCAAGCCCGCACCTCAGAAAACACACCTGAGCATCACTTCCAGCGACGGGCGCGCGCTGCCATTTAACGTCCCCCTCAGCGTCTGGCCCAAAAAGCGCCAGAAGATGCTGGATGAGTCCGTTGACCCGCACAGCACTCTCCGCAGCATGGGCACCATCGAGGGCCGCTTTGCTGGCCAACAATATGGCGCGAGCAACTGGGAGGGCGCCTTTCGCGCGGTGCAACGATCCGAAAACAATACCGCATTTGACGAGCTGCTCGACTGGCAGTCGCGCTTCTCCGCGTGGGGTGTCAAAAAGGGTGCCTCCTTCGACACGAGCATGACACGCGAGACCAGCACACGCGACGTGCCCATGCATGAGCGTGAGATGGGCCAGCTGGAGCAGCGTTCCGCCGCTTGGTCGCGCGAGATGGCGGTCTTGAGTGGCGACAAAACCGTCGAGCAAAAACGCCATTTTAGTTTCCTCTCCCAGTTGTACTCCCTCCATTCCTATATGACGCAGCTCACGGGCGAGTCTCTCAACGCCGACCAGCGCAAAAGACCCGTTTCCATGATGAGCATCAACCGCTACCAGTTCCGCCGATCGCACCCCACGACACCCGGCCTGCCCGCCGTCTCTCCAGGGGGAGCATTCTCCAGCGACCGTGTCCGTGGCGGCGGCAGCAACTGAGAAATCGCGAACCCGCCCAAACCGCGCCACGCCTTTGCTATGCCTTCATTCGAAACGCTTCAGAACGCCCTGTCCGAGCATCAGCTTTTTGCTGACAAGACTTGGCGGACTTCACCTGGCGCATTCCCGCTCTCTCCCGCACAACTCGCCGAAATTCGCGAAATAGGCGATGCCTGCCACGCCTTCTACCGCGCCCAGATGCTCCTCTACAACCGATCCGCCCAAGGCAAAAAAATCCTCCGCAACGGAGGCCCGGAATTGCCCTGGGTCGCTGCCTACCTCGATCGCGGCAAGCCCGACGGCCTCGTCTCTCACGGGCGCCACCGTTTGGTGCGAAACCTCTCCCCTGTCGTCATCCGCCCGGACCTGCTCATTACCGAGACGGGCTTCACCTTGACGGAGATGGACAGCGTCCCCGGCGGCATCGGCCTCACCGCATGGCTCAACGAAATCTACGCCCAGGCCGACCCCATCGGCGGCGACGCACAGCCAGAGCTTTTCTACCGCGCCGTCGCCTCACTCGCCCCGGAAGAGCCAAACCCTCTCATCGCCATCGCTATCAGCGACGAAGCCTCCACCTACCGCCCGGAGTTTGAGTGGCTCGCCGCAAGGCTCCGCGCAGCATCACGGCGCGTTCACTGCGTCCACCCGGGGGAGCTCATGCCCATCGGCGGCACGGTCTCCATCCCGGTCAATGGCACACCCGAGCGTGTGGACGTCATCTACCGTTTCTTCGAGCTCTTTGACCTCGGCAACGTCAAGGGCATCGACGCCATTTTCGACGCCGTGGAGGCGGGCACCGTCGCCCTCACACCGCCTATGAAGGCCTATCAGGAGGAGAAACTCAACCTCGCCCTCTTCCACCACCCGGCGCTCGACGAATATTGGAACGAAAATCTCTCCCCGTCGCAAATCGCCACCCTCCGCCGCGTCATCCCGCGCACGTGGATCATGGACGCAGCCCCCTTGCCACCTGTTGCCGTCTTGCACGCACCATCTGTCAACGGTAGGCCCATTCGTGCCTGGGCGGAGCTCGCCAACGCTTCGCAAAAGGAACGCAACCTTGTCATCAAAATCAGCGGATTTCACGAGAGTGCCTGGGGCGCGCGAAGTGTCAGGCTGGGTTGCGACACCTCGCGCGACGAATGGCTCGCTGCGATAGAAGATGCCACCGACCCGGAGAGCGAAAACCTCTACATCCTTCAAGAGTACCACAAGCCCATCCGCATGCGCCACACTCTCTATCTCGCCAACGGCAGCCCGGGCGATACCGAGGGCCGCGTGCGCCTCTGCCCCTACTATTTCTCCGCCAGCAATGGGCGCGTTGAGCTCGGTGCCATTCTTGCCACCCTCTGTCCGGCGGACAAAAAAATCATCCACGGCATGAAGGACGCCGCCCTTTTGCCATGTGCCCTTGCGTAGGCCGCGTGCCTATGCCCCAACCCAAAAAACATGTTTCACGACCTCAAGCACACGCCCGACAACCACGGCAAACACTTTGCCCGGGCACTCCGCGGAAAGGCTGGCGTGGAGGTCTTGGGCGAGATGGTGCGCATCCCCAAGAATAGGCGCAAACCGATGATCTCGCCCGACGAGGCCGTGGCAGGAATTTCCGCCGGCAACCGCACCGCGCTCGCCCGCGCCATCACCCTCATCGAGAGCCGCTCCCCGGCGCATCGCGACGTGGCAAGGGAAGTCCTCCGCCGTTGCCTGCCTCTCTCGGGTAAGTCCATCCGCATCGGTATAACGGGCGTCCCGGGCGCAGGGAAAAGTACTTTTATCGAGCACCTCGGCAAACGCCTCTGCGACGCGGGGAACAAGCTCGCCGTGCTCGCTGTGGACCCCACAAGCGCCATCAGCGGGGGCAGCGTTCTCGGCGATAAGACGCGCATGGAGGAGCTTGCCCATCACCCGGGGGCCTTTATCCGCCCAACGCCCACTGGCGGAGCCCTCGGCGGGGTCGCCGCAAAGACCCGCGAAGCCATGCTCCTCTGCGAGGCCGCCGGGTTCAACATCATCCTCGTCGAAACAGTGGGCGTGGGCCAAAGCGAGATCGCCGTGCGCACCATGACCGATTTCTTCCTCCTCCTCCAAATCGCGGGCGCTGGAGACGACTTGCAGGGAATAAAAAAAGGCGTCGTCGAAATGGCTGATGCGATCGTCGTCACCAAGGCCGATGGCTCCAACCGCGACCGCGCGGAAGTCGCCTGCGGCGAGTACAGGCGCATTCTCCACTACCTCACTCCGTTCACTCCCGGCTGGGTCCCGCGCGCCCTCACTTGTTCTTCGCTTGAGAACAGCGGCTTGGATGAAGTCTGGGCCGTGGCCAAGGAGTTTGAGAACTGTTTGCGCGAAGCTGGCACTTTTGAGGCGCGCCGCCGTGAGCAGAATACCCAGTGGTTCCAGACGCTGCTCAAGGAAGCCGTCCTTGCGCGTTTCTTCGAGGAGCCCCGCGTACACGAGGAATTGCCGGCAGTGGAAAAAGCCGTCGCCGACGGCCTCCTCCCTGTCGCTGAGGCAATCGGGAAATTCCTGTGAAAAGCGCGCACGGGTGGCTTGGTTGATGGCGAGAAGGTGCTCACGCCCGGCGAGGCGCGCGCTGCATTGCCGACGGGGAGGGCGGCAAGTCCCGAGCGGGGCACGCCAGCTCCACTCGCCGCCACTTCAGGCCAGATGCGCTCCCAATCATCGTGCCTCCTCCCTCTCCAAAAAAAAATAAAAAGTTTCAAAAAAACACTTGCCTTCTCGTCTCGTCTCGTGACTGTCAGCGGCAGTTTCACAAACTCGGTCGACATCGGCCGTGGCCTGCCAGCCTATCAAAC
>JAITHA010000014.1 GCA_031280235.1 Puniceicoccales bacterium
GCTATCGGCAGCTGGATTTTGAACACCAAAGTATACGCCGCCTCCTATATCATTATAAATAAGCCCTCCATCCTGTGCCTGCGTAATGGCGGGATCATTGATCATCTCCACTGTGCCGACAAGGTTTATTTCGGCACCTTGATTGTAAATTACCCCTCCTTTACCAAGGACGTTTACTTCCCCTGCGCCGAGACGTGAGCCGTTGTTGGAAAACTGTATAATGGGCGCGGTAAGATTCAAGATTCCTTGATAGTGATTCGCAATCGCGCCACCGTCACAAGCTCTATTAAGGGAGAAAGAAATGCTCTTGTCGGAACTTAGCGAAATGAGACTCTGAGAAGAGATGGAACCCGCATTATAGATGGTACCTCCGCTGCCCGATACCGTATTACTCAGTCTGTTATTTTTAAACTCTAAGGCAGCTGGGCCGGCTGCTATCGTTAATTTGGCACCATTGTCATTATAGATGGCACCACCTCCCCCGGAAGTTCCAGAGTTGTCATTTATTTTCAATAATTTAGTGTCGTGAGCACTGTTGGTAATGATTATTTCACTGTTAGTACCAGTATTATAAACAGCTCCACCGCTGCCGTTTGTTGAACCAACACCATTCGCCACAAAAAGCCCCACGGTTTCTCCGCTGCCATCTCGGAGATTGATGTTTATCTTGCCCCCAAGATCATTGTAAATAGCCCCTCCCTTGCCATTGATCGCGTTCTGAAGCCCATTGTTATTAAACAGAACAAAATCTTCGGCGATCTTTACATCAAGATTCACTGTGCTGTCAGTACCAGTGTTGTAAATGGCGCCGCCACCAACAGCTGATGTGATAGCCAAGTTATTAAAAAAAACATGGTTATTGTGCAAAGCCGCGCCGCTATAGGTAACTACACCTCCAGCCGCATTGTAAATGGCCCCACCAGCAGTAGCGGCAATATTCTGAGCAAAACCGTACCGTGAAACAGTCGTTCCCCATACCTCAATCGTTATATTCGAGTCGGAGCCAGTGTTGTAGATTACGCCACCCTCTCCCATCACAGCCTGATTTTGATAGGCCATGCTATAGGACAAATTAGGGAACCTGAGCGTCACTTTGCCGCCAGATGTATTGTAGATTGCTCCCCCCTGCCCAGCCTTGTTACCCGTAAGGCCCCACAACCAGCCCTCCGGGTTCATCTGCGAAGCGTAATTCACAGTCTCGACATTAATCTTCGAACCTGCACCAGTATTGTAAATAAACCCGCCATTGCTATCCCCAGCTGTTGCTCTGTTCTGGTCAGCGAGATACTGTAAGTTTCCTAATGTGACCTTCACCTCGCCAGTGTCACAATTGTAAATACCACCTCCCATTTTCACTGCGAGATTATTACTAAAAAGTGCTCGCCCGCCGCGCAAGTTGATGTTTAATTCTGCTTTTCTATTGGAAATTGCTCCCCCTCTTCCCTCAAGACCTTCGACTCCATTATAATCATATCCAGCATAATTCCTTTCAAAGATATCTAGTCCCCTCATATTGCCGTTACTCGTGATGTTTATCACACCCCAAGCAAGGTTTGCAATCGCCCCACCTTCATTAAGGGCAGTATTCATTACGAATGGACGCGTGGATACAATGATGTCAATCATTGCTTGACCATTATGAATTGCTCCACCAGAATAGCTTGCATAGTTCTTGTAAAATATGGGAATATTATCCGCCATATTGCTGCCATCTATGAAAACGGCGCCCTCATAATTGTATATGGCTCCTCCGAATGCGGCTTGATTGTCTTCGAATATTGGGTGTTGCTTGCGAGCGGTAGATGCCGCGATGGTGATTTCACTGCCATTATCTCTGTTATAAATAGCCCCGCCTCGAGACACTGCTGTGTTGCCCGAAAAATTAACGTACCTAGGATCCGTTGACCCAGCACTGCCACCTTCTGTCGCCAAATATATTCTCCCCTGCGCTTCATTGACGATCGCACCGCCCGCATCAGCGGAATTATTTTCAAAATACGCCAACAAGCCTTGGGGGACAGACGGGACGTCGCCTCTGGCAACCAAGGCCTCGTTAAATATGGCACCTCCCCGATCTGCCGTGTTCCCGATGAAAACAACCCTGTCAGTTGCATCAACGTCAAATAATAGTTCAGCGCCCGCGTAATTGGCAATTGCCCCACCGTAGTTCCCTGCTGAATTTTGCTCAAAGCGGTAGGTTCCTCCAGAACTCCCATTGCCTATTTTAACAATTCCAACATTGTATATGGCGCCGCCGCTGCCAGTGTCATCATGGACTTTGTTGTAGCCTGCGTTGAAGGATCCGCTAAAGATCGCAGTACCTGAATTGTGGATGGCGCCTCCACTTCCCTTTACTATCTGCGGTGGCACGTCTTTTGTCTGCCCAACGCTGTTTCCTTCGAGCCAAGTGTTTCCGTGCACCTCGAAATGCGCTCCTGTTGTGTTGTACAGGAATCCACCACCAAAATCCCCAGCGTTGGTTATCATCGCTGCTTTGGCATAGTGTGCCTCAAGATTTCCTCCAACGGTTATATGTCCTCCATTGTAAATTCCACCGCCCATTTCTTTGGCAGATGGAGCATCAAGTAGGAGATCCCCTCCGATCACAATGGTTCCCGTATTCGTGTTATAAATTGTGCCGCCACTTTCCTCCGCCTTGCTGCCTAAATCCTCAAAATTTGTCTCAAGATGGAAGGACCCGGCATTAAAAATAGAACCACCGCTACTGGCGCGATTGAATTGCGAGTTGAAGTAGTATGCACGGAAATTGGCTCCTTCGCTATTGTACAAGGTACCACCATTAAGTATTGCCGCGTTGTAATTGGCTGTAACGGTACCAATCCCGAAGACAGCTCCGCTTTTGTTGTAAATTGCACCACCTGAACCGCCGGCCATGCCCCGTACAAAAGTCCCCGATTGGATGTAGACTGTTGGGTCTCCGGTCCCGTCCGTACCGTTGTAGATAGCTCCACCGTTGCCGCCTGCCTCGGTTTGATTGAACATCATGGAGGGAAGCGCAACAAAAGCCCCCTCATTGTAAACAGCGCCGCCGGACACGGTCGTCTTGGTTTGTTCAATCACGTACATGGACCCTGTCAACAGAAGCATGGCCTCTTCTCCAACGTTGAAGACAGTTCCATTTTTTGTGGAATCAACGTTCATCCAATACACATCCAAAGCGTTGTCAATGCGTCCGGCCATGCCACTCTCAAGTGCAATGCGTTTGGTGTCTGTGTTATTACCGTAAACAAGGAATTTGGAGCTTCCAAGAGCAGGGTCGACAAAACACAGTGTTGGCAGAATGCCATAATCTGTTAAAAAGCTTTCACTACCATTTGGGCCGGATGCTAACGGGTCATTTTTACCATAGAGTGTTAAGTCATGAATAAATGCCCCGAGACTTGTTTCTGAAGCAAGATCTTTCAGGAAGCGCACATTTGAGAGTTCTGTTCCAAGTTGGGCGAGACTCGCAATCAAGAGGCGTCCGCTATAGAGAGATACGCCATTCTCAAATTCATTTAGTACAGTCTTGGAAAGATCCACAGTTCCGGAGTAGGGGATCGGCCCGGCAGTATAGTGGCCACCGGTTTCGTTTGCCTTGTATCCGAGAGAGAGTTTTCCCGTCGCCAAACTTGGGTCGCTGATGGTGGTTCCTGCCGTTTGTATTATGAGGTCGCCACCTGAAAAATGATAATCATCCGCCCCGGAAAAATTCATTCCGGCAACTTCCGCGCCACCCACATCAATGTTTATGTTGTGACTTGTCCCCTGCTGAAGTAAAAAGTTGACAACATCGCCATGAAGGAAAGTTATTTCTGGCCCTTGTGCGTTATCTCTTTCCCATTCTCCGTTGCTAATATTCCAGATCCCCGAAGCTCCCGCTCCCGTCCAATTCATCAGTTGGTTGGAAACGACCTGTTTTTGTTCCAAGGTAATCAAGCCATTTGCCCCACTACCTCCTGAAACGGCAAAAGTGTTTGCAGGAATGCGCCCGAGACCGGTTACGGGGATCACGGTACCGCGTAGATACACCTTGGCGGGAGAAGCACTTTGGGATACGGGAAGAATAGTGGTACCGTTTATCCCTGCGACGAGTTCGTATTTTCCGGCTACCTTGGCAAGAGACAAGAGGTCTAAGTGAGCGCCGGCAGTGCTATTCGCTCCTATTCCCAGAAAGCCAGAGACGCTATTGGCATCTATCTTTAACATTGCATTTGCGCCCATGCTGCCCGTGTCTTGGAGGACTGCGGCGCCAAGATCAAAACTGAAGGTACGTCCTGAGACGGTAAATTGATTGGTTGGCCCCATGTTGACTGTTCCTGCCGTGATCGTATTTCCCCCTCCGATGGCGAGGGTCGTGCCGCTGGCAAGGGTGAAGGTGGAGGTTGTTTTCCCGAGATCCACTATGCCTGCTTCCACCACATGACCATTATTCTGCTTGTTGACATTGGCGACCTCTCCTTCACGGTAGAGATAAAGGGTACCTGCACTGACATTAAATGTTTTTTGGCCTGTCCCTTGGATAAGGGTCTTCCCTCCAAGCAGCCAAGTGCCTGTTCCTTTTTTCTCGATAGTGATGTCATTTGTGAGATTTGCGGAGCTTATTGGGTCGCGCATATCAAGCTTGGCCGCAGTCTCCACAGTATTGACCGTTAACGTGATGGGGGCTGAACTTCCGGAGAGAAAATGCATGGCGTTGTTTTGGACTCCACTTATGTTTCCCGTAAAGAGAGTGTGCCCACTTCCCAAGACTGCCGGATCGTGAACCGTAATGATATCAATGGATGCGTTTGTTTCTATGGCCGCTCCTCGCAACACTGCTGCAGTATTCCCCTCAAATGCTATCGCGTTGTTTATAATAATTTTCCCGGCATTGGGTGCCTCGACATAAATGGCTCCGCCGCCCGTGACAGCCGAGTTTGCATAAAAGCGGACATTTTCAAGTGTCAGAGTACCACCTGTGCCGAGTTCAGCATAAATCCCACCACCGAAAGAGAGGGCTCTGTTCCATTGAAAAAATGCTTCTGAGCCAAAATTCAGGCTTCCAGAACTCTCGACATACGCCGCGCCTCCCTTCTGAGCAATATTTCCTCTAAAATCGGAAGCTCCGAGAGAAACATTCCCTGTTTTGACGTAGATGGCTCCGCCTTCTTCGCCAGCAGAGTTTCCGGAGAACCTCGCCGCTCCGGAAACAGTGAAGTCTTGCGTCCCTGAGTCATTGTAAAGTCCTCCGCCCTGATGGGAAGCATGGTTGCCTGTCCCGAGAAAGTAGTCCCCGAATTCGGCGGTTGTCATGTTAAGGGTGCCGACATTATAGATCCCCCCGCCCTGTCCTTCGCGGAACTGGCCTTCCACTATTGCACCAGTTGCAGTGCTATCGTCAAAGAGGCCCGATCCGATCGTCAGAGTAGCGCCATGAGCATTGAAAATACCCCCACCTTGCACAGCCGTATTTGGAGCCCCAACGACATCCCCAGCTTTGTCCACAGCATTTGAGGAAAAGGATATAATATTAAAGGACATTAAGCCAGCATTGAAGATGCTTCCGCCTTGGTAGGTCGCGCTGTTGCCCGAAAACGATGCGAAGCCCTCTGAAATAAACTCAGCGCTTACACTGTTATACAAAGCACCGCCTGATGCGGCGGCGGAAGCGCCAAGCCCATCTGGGGCTCCCGCGAGATTTCCGCCAAGTTCCTGTTCTGTGTTTGCGGAACCAAAGATGGCAGTCCCGCTGACCCTGAGCGTTCCCGCCTCAAGGTAAACCGCACCACCGTGTCCCGTGCTTCTGTTCGCGACAAACTCGGCATTTTCTAAAATGATGCTGCCACCCTCCAGATAGATAGCGCCACCACGGCCTGTTAGCGCCGCTCGCGAAAAATCTTCCTTCTCCTCATATCCATTCCCGAAAGCCATATTTTTCCCAGAATACGGATCCGTGACCACAAGGCCAAAATTGGCCTTGCCATACACTGTCACCTCCCCAATCCCGTTAGCCTTGTAGACGGCTCCTCCATACCCGCCTGCTCTCGCGAGATTCCCGACAAAAGTTGTTGTCCCGTCCTGTGTGCCCAAAAACAGTTCTCCATATTCTCCATTATAAATGGCACCACCTCTAGCGCTTTCATTCCCAAAGGCGCGGATTCTCTTTGTCGAATCCTGAACAAGCACCCCGAACCACGCATCCTTGGAACCAATAGTCAGACTTGCATTTTTCCCAGACTGCCCATCATTAAAAATTGCACCGCCAAAGCTACCTCCAGAAGCTTTGTTGTCGGCGAAGATAGTGGAGTCATTTTGGATGTGAACAATTCCTTTGTTGTAGATGGCGCCACCACCTGTTGAGGGGGCTGTCGTAGTAGCGATATTCCCCATAGTGACAATAGTGCCTGTCCCTGCATCAAAAGAGACATTGCCAAAAATGACATCTTCGTAAATGAGTATGCTGCCCCAACTATCATTGTATATGGCGCCGCCCGAGGTAGCCGTATTACGGAGGAAAGAGATACCTCTCGACGCAACACCTGCTTGAAAGGTAATGATTCCGTTATCGGTACTGTCTCCGGTATTGTTGATAGCGCCACCCGATCCTGCAGCGACATTCTCTTGGAAAATTTTTCGCCCTGCACCGACAAAGTTGATGCTGGAAGCTGCGTTATATATAGCGCCACCGCTTCCGACGGAAGCTTCGTTCCCGTAGAAACCAAGTTCTGTCGAAGCCGTAATGCTAATATCGCCTCCTGCATCGTTATATATGGCACCCCCAATCTCTGCGCTGTTACCGTCGATATACGAGAAGGGCGACCCAAAGTAAATATTGGAAGAAGTCAGGGAGATTACCGCATCGTCTTTGTTGGAGATGGCGCCTCCACGCAGAGCTTGGTTGTGATAAAAGCCAATCCCGAAAGCCCCTGCAGTCATGTTGATTTCGCTACCAGATCCACTATTGTAAATGGCACCGCCATCCCCTCCTGCCTGATTGCCTGAACCTGCAGTCTCATAATACCCAAAGCGGAATTCCGAGCCAGAGATGGTCATTTCTCCTCCACTGGTGTTGTGAATGGCACCGCCATCCCCTCCTGCCTGATTTCTCGTAAACGTACGTGGGTTGATCGATCCATACGATGTAAAAGTTCCCTCGTTGTAAATAGCTCCTCCGTGCAGGGTTGCGACATTACCCGATGAGGAGTCGGCAGGGAAACCAAACCTTGCAACTGTAGCTGAGCTCAGTATAACTGAGTTTCCTGTTGTATTGTAGATAGCTCCTCCAGATTCTCTGGCCTGATTCCCCTTAAATTCAGCTACGTAACCCAGAACAATCGAACTGCCCGAACCCACATTGGCAATAGCTCCGCCAAAGGTCGCCTCGTTGTACGATGCCCTAAGGGTGGTCATGTTGACATTCATTGTGCCTTTGTTGCGAATAGCGCCTCCCGCTGCAGAGGGATCGTTTGATTTGTTGTTCTGGAGCACTACAACTTTCGTCCCGTTCGCAGTCTGGCTCCCGATGGAAAACAACGCACCACTCTCCACCTGAATCGCAGCCGCAAAATCTTGGGACGTCGTCGTATTTTGGATATAGAGGTCGATACGATCCAGCAAGATGGCCCCGGAGTGAGAAGAGTCGGCAAAATAAAGGGGAATATCGGCGGTGGAGCCAAGAGTGCCGCCTGACCAATAGAGAGAGGTATTTGACGTATGCGAGAGATTGAGGATGGTCGCGATGGCGAGAGGGTCCACATCTGTGCCGTTGAAACGAATGCTATCCTGACCTGGCCCCCAAGAGAAAGATTCCTCAGTGGGTTGAGTAGCAGGGTCGCCATGGTAGAGTTTTTGCTCGATGGGACGGTAAAACCACGTTTCCCCGTTCGGAATAGTCACTGTAGCCGCCTGCAGTGAGCTGGGCACAAGGACCGCAGCTGCGACTAGGGTTGCGAAGTGAAGCGCGTGTCTTTTGTCGGACGAGAGAAGGCTGGCAGAAGGTCTCTTCTTCCGTTTTTTCCCCGACGCAAGAATGCTTGCCTTGCATGCAAGGCAAGCCGTTTTGGAGTTATGTTGGTGAAGTCGCTTGGTGTCTTTCATTTCCTGCCTCAGTTCGAGAATACCCCAACACGCGGTGTTGAAGGCGGTTACTGGTGTATCCTTGGCAGGAGGTTTGGAAAGTCATGGAGCGTGGGGAAAGGAATCTGACCGTCATTTCGACGCCAGCCTTGTTATGATAGTCGGGGGGGGGGGGGGTAACAATCAACTTCCAGATCGCGCCACTCTTAGGCACTCTGGAAAACTCGGACAAGGCAGCCGCCACAAAAACGACGCTCCCCGAAATTTGGGAACGCGCAAAGGAATCCTTTAGACTGTTCGTCTGGTGTCCTTTCATCAGGAAAAAGTGTATGCTGCTTGATAGGCTGGTAGGCCACGGACGATGTCGACCGAGTTTGTAAAACTGCCGCGACAGTCACGAGACGAGACGAGAAGGCAAGTGTTTTTTGAAATTTTCTATTTTTTTTGGAAAAGGGGGAGGCACGATGATTGGGAGCGCATCTGGCCTGAAGTGGCGGCGAGTGGAGCTGGCGTCGCCCCGCTCGGGACTTGCCGCCCTCCCCGTCGGCAATGCAGCGCGCGCCTCGCCGGGCGTGAGCACCGTCTCGCCATCAACCAAGCCGCCTGAAACCGGCAGGCCAGTGCGAGGACGCGCACCGAGGCAACCACTCCTCCCGGACGGTGTTGACCGTCGCCGCTCGGCTCCACGTCCAAGGGCTCGACTTCATTTCTTTTCCAAACTCGCGCCTGTCCGAAATTCGCAAAACCCTCGTCCACTCCAAAGACAAAATCGCACCGGCCCGTCAGTCGCGGAGGCACCCGAGCCGCCCTGATCGCCAGCCGTCCCTTCCCTGCCCTGCCAAAGCTCGAATTTCCCAATCTGAATCCCCCGGAACGGAATCAGATGATTACCCCAAGGGCGACCTCAAGGCCGCCCCGCTCATCGAACAAGCCTACGCCGCCGGGCGTGTTGGCATGAGCTATTACGGCGATTGGGAATCGGCGCAAATCACTCTCGGCCTCAAAACCGAGCGCAAGGCCATCCGCAAGGAACGCGGCTTCGCGGCCCAATCCTTCATGGACGACGTCGATTCCGCCTTCGCCCCGATTCGGGCGCCTTTCGTCAATACCACTCCCAAGGTTAGCCGCACATCTCAGGCTCCAATCCCGCACCCCAAGAGCGCTCAACCCCGCAACATTCGGCCCGGCCCGAGCCAGTCCAACGCCATCCAAATTTGCCATCCAAATTTGATGAGATCGCTCGCTCTTCTTCGAGAACGATAACCTCCTCCCCAGCATAAATGGCTCCCATGGCACAGACATAGAAAGAGGAAAGAATGTCCTCAGGCAGCACGAAGGCGTTATTGTCCGCTGAGTCGGTATTGGTCGTGGATGCGTATGACGGGTGGTAGGGCTTGGCCTGCTTGGCGTTTGGACAGGGTTTCGCGTTTGATGTCTTCGTCGATCCAGAAGGTGCCGGTCTCAAAAATATCGTCGCTGTTTTTCACGCCGAAGCCGGGTGCGTAGCGCATCCAACGCCATGAGGCGATGCGGTAGGTGGAGACTTTGTAGCCTGGGACGAATGCGGCGTCATCGTGGATGCGCTGTTGGATTTCATAGCCAAGTTTTTGGACGGCTTCCTCGGTTGTTGCGGCGCGGCATTTGTCGATGAGGGCGGAGAGGGCCGGGTCCCGAGTGCTGGTGATGTTGTTGGTCTGGCGCTTGGGGGCGATGGTGCCGTCGGGCTGGGTGACGATGGCGTTGTCCATGTGGAAACCTTCCCAATAGGTTGGGAATTTGTTGACGACTTGCCAGGCGGTGAGGGCGATGTCGTGCTTTTTTTCCTGTGTTTTTTTGAAGAAGGTGGTCGTTTCGAGGACTTCGGGGCGGAACTCGAGGCCAGCTTTTTTTGCAGAGTCGATGAGGGTTGGGAGGGCTTTGCGGATGTCGGTGTCGCGGCTTGTGAGCTGGAAGCTGAGGCGTTGGCCAGTGCGGGGGTTGAGGAGGATGCCGTCGTTGGCACGGTGTGTGTAGCCTGCGGCGGCGAAGTAGCGCATGGCGGCAGCGGGGTCGTAGGGGCGTGCGCGTATGGCGGGGTTGGTGTATTTACCGAAACCTTCGGAGTATTGGTTGAGACGGGTATAGTCGTCGCGGAAGAAAGTGCTGATGACGCGCTGCCAGTCGGTGGCGTGTTGGATGCCGAGGCGGATGTCGGGCTTGTCGAGGCCGGGTTTGATGCTGTTGATGAAGAGGCCCCAAGTGGGCACGGGGCGGTCGTAGTGGAAGGTGTGTTTCTCGATGTAGCCTTGCTGGCAGGCAGGCTTGTCGTTGAGAGAGTACCAGAATTTTGGGACGCGGATTTCCATGAAGTCGAGGTCTCCGATGAGGAACATTTGGAAGGCTTTGTCGGGGTCTCTGACGACGCGATATGAGATTTGGGAGGCGTTGAATCGGTTGCGGTAGTAGCGGAAGTTGTCTCCCCACCAGTCCCGAAGGCGGTCTAGGGTGATGCTCTGTTGGTGGACGATTTTCTCAGGTGTGGCGAGGTATGGGCCGACTGTGGGGAAAGGAGTGTTTTGGTAGCGCATTGGGAAGTCTGGGGTGAGGTTTCCGAAGAACTTGCGTGGCGTTGGCTCGATAGCGGTGTTGTAGATGGGGTCCGGGCGTTCGTCGGGCAGAGAGATGGCGATGGTGTAGTCGTCGAACTTGGTGATGCCGGCGAATTCTGTGGAGTAGAAGTCGTTATACCAAGCGGCTTGGAGGTGGGGCGAGCGGTGGAAGTAAAAGGTGTAGAGGTAGTCGTCGGCGTTGACGGGATCACCGTTGGTGAAGCGCACGGAGGGGTTGAGTTTGTAGTAGACGGTCTTGCGGTCGGGTGAGATGGCCCAGTGTGTGGCGGTGCCTGGGATGGGCCTGTCGGTGTTGGGGTGTGGCAGCGCGAGGGGGATCATGTAGGCGTCGTAGAGATAGGAGCGGAAGGCGTGATTGGCGTTGGGCCCGACACGACGGAGAGCGGGCGGGTATGTGGGGATGGAAAAGCGGATGAGGCCGCCGCGCTTGGCTTGGGGAGAGGCGAACTCGGGGTCGGTGTTATTGGTTTCCCAGACGAGGCCTGAAGGGAGATCGGCGGGCGTGGCGAAGCGGTAGAAGCTTGGATGCTCGCGGTAGTGGGCGAGAGCGGCGGGTGGTGTGCCCGCAGCGGGTGTGGCGATGAGCAAGGCCGGGAGAATGGCGATAAACAGGATGAGTGAGATGGCACGCATTGTGGTAGCTGTGGGGCCGAGGGATGAGGGCCTTTTGTCTCCAGATTTCAAGGTTTGTCTCGGGGTGTTCATGGGAAAGTTTGGCGTGGGAACTTGCTCGTGCGAGTGGATCGTTGCGGGGTGCTTGTGGGACTCGGAGATTTGTCGAGGTTTTGAAAAAAACGCTTGCGTGTCAGTTGCACGGCATTTTGCTGGCCCGCTTTTCAACTGTTTTCAGGCTATGCGCAAGTTTTCACATCTTGTCCGTGTTCCCTTCGAGCACGAGCTGGACGCTCAAAGCAACCTTGATGCTTGGGTCGCTCTCTCTCCATGCGCGCCAGACCGACTTGCCCAGAACCTCTCACAACGATACACACAACCACACATCAACAACCAGTCCATGCGGCCCTCCGAAGGCCGTTCCAAGTAATACCATGAGTAGAATAGGTAAATTGCCAATTATCATCCCAGCAGGCGTCAAGGTCGCCATCTCTGGGCAAACCATCAGTGTCGAGGGCTCCAAGGGGAAGCTCTCAAAGACCTTTGCGTCCGCCGTTGCCCTGAAGAACGAGAACAACGTAGTGACGGTCACCCCCGTGGAGGAGACCCGCTTTGCGAATGCCATGCACGGCACCGCGCGCGCCATCATCAAGAACATGGTTGTCGGCGTCACGCAGGGTTACTCCAAGAAGCTCGAAATCGAGGGCGTCGGCTTCAAAGCCACCCTCAAGGGAGACACGCTCGACCTAGCGCTGGGGTACTCACACCCCATTCTCTACAAATTGCCTGCCGGGATAAAGGTGGACATTACAGAAGGCACGAAGCTCGAAATCTCTGGCGCAGACAAAGAGACGGTTGGCAAAGTTGCTGCCGAGGTGAAAGCCTATTACCCAGTGGAGCCCTACAAAGGCAAGGGTGTGCGCCTCGCCGGCCAGTTTGTCCGCCGCAAGGCAGGCAAGAAGACCTCGTAATCATCTGCGACGCCTTCGCCCTCACTCATTGTTTCAACGAATCACCAAGAGAACTTTTTCCATAATCATGAACAAGACCCTTAAGAAAATTGACCTTGCCCAGAAGCGCCGCTGGCGCATCCGCAAAAAGGTCATTGGCACCGCAAAGCGGCCGCGCCTTGCCGTGAAGTTCACCCACCTGCACATCTACGCCCAAGCCATTGACGACGCGGCAGGGCGCACCCTCATCGCCGGGGCCACAACGCAGAAAGAGCTGCGCGAGCAGAAAATCCGTCCGAACAAAATCGGAGCCGACTCTTTCGGAAAAATCGTCGGAGAAAAAATCAAAGCCGCAGGCATCAACGCTGTCGTATTCGACCGCGCTGGGCGCCAGTACCACGGCACCGTCAAAGCCTTCGCTGATGCCGTGCGCGCTGCAGGCGTCCAATTCTAAACCACTTTGCATAGCCCGATGTCTAACGAACAGGAAAACAGTACCGAGCCAGAAACCGTTTCTGATAAAACCTCCTCCCCCAAGGCAGCTGCCCCTGAGCGGAACGCCAGCCCACGCGAAGGCGTTGGCCGCGATCGCCGCGGCCCTCGCTTCCCGCGCGGCGGGAATCCGTCTCCGGGCAGAGCTCCCGGAGGAAGCACCCCGGCTGGCGGAGGCTCGGGAGACCAACGCCGTGATCGCGGACGTAACGGAGGCGGGCGCCCTGGGCGCCGCGACCGCCGTGACGGCCCCCAAGCGGATTTGCAGGCCAACGAATACATGGATAAAGTGGTGCACGTGAACCGCTGCGCCAAGGTGGTCAAGGGTGGCCGTCGCTTCAGCTTCGCTGCGCTCGTCGTGTCAGGCGACGGCAAGGGCCGCGTTGGCCTCGGCTACGGCAAGGCCAAGGAAGTCCCCGATGCCATTCGCAAGGGAACGGACCGCGCCCACCGCGCCCTGCGCCAGATAAACCTGCGCGCCAATACCATCCCACACGAAGTTTTTGGCGAATTTGACGGAGGCCGTGTTTTGTTGCGCCCTGCCTCACCAGGGACAGGCGTCATCGCCGGAGGCGGTGTCCGCGCCGTCCTTGAAGTTGTCGGTGTGAAGGATGTCCTCTCCAAGTCCCTCGGCTCGAATAACCCGCTCGCCGTGGTGAAAGCGACCTTGGACGGCTTGTCCAAACTGCGTACCCTCGGCCAAATCCGCAGCATACGCTCGGACGGCAGTCAGGAGGAAGCCGTTGCGCCAGTGGAAGAACTTCCCGCAACGAAATACGAAGCCACCGTACCAGAAGCCCAGTCCTGATCTGTCCCACACCACATCACACACACGCACCAGCGTTCCACGTACATGAAATTACACTCATTGCCAGCTATAGACGGTTCCACCCATCGCCACAAACGCCTCGGATGCGGTCGCGGGAGCGGCCATGGTAAAACATCTGGGCGCGGCCACAAAGGGATGAAAGCACGCTCCGGCGGCGGCGTCCGCCCAGGTTTCGAAGGGGGCCAGATGCCCCTTTACCGCAAGCTCCCGCATCGCGGGTTCAACAACAGTAACCGCGTCGAGTTTGCCGTGGTCAATCTGTCCTCTATCGACAAAGCGGGCGTGGCCACGGTAGACCGCAATGCCTTGGTACACGCCGGGCTCCTGCGCTCTTCCAGCACCTTGATAAAAGTCCTCGGCAATGGGGAAATCACCCGTGCGGTCACAGTCAGTGCCCACAAATTTTCCGCTTCAGCCAAGGCCAAGATAGAAAAAGCCGGCGGCAAGATCGTCGAGCTGAAGATAGGTACTGACACCGAAGCGAAAGCAGCCGGAGCGGCCGCCTGAAAACGGACAACCATTTCCCAGACTCAGGGTGAAATACGCACATCCATCTGTTCGCAAAAATTGTCGGGGAAATTTTTCTCGGCGGCGGCCGTGTGGGGTGGTGCTCGCTCATTGGAGCGAGCACCCTCCTGCGGTTGGCTGGATGCGTGTCGCCAAAGTCAGTCGCAGCTCCCCGCTTTTTTCTAACTAAACACCAGTCACACACCGCACACATCCCGTAAAATGTTCAAGGCCTTTGCCAATTGTTGGAAAATCCCCGAACTACGCCAACGGCTCATCGTCGTTCTCGGCCTTTTGTTCGTCGCCCGCATGGGGTGTTGTATCCCGTTGCCGGGCATCGACCCCGAGGTACTCGAAGCCGCCCTCGCCAAGGGCTTGGAGGATTCCGGCACGCGCGGTGTCGTCGCCATGTACAATCTTTTCACCGGGGGCGCGCTTCTCAAGGGCGCCATTTTTGCCCTCGGCATCATGCCTTACATTAGCGCCAGCATCATCATGCAGCTCATGGGTGCGGTAGTGCCTTCCATCTCCCGCCTTCAACAAGAAGGCGACGTGGGACGGCAGAAAATCGCCCAATATTCCCGCTATCTCACTATCATCATTGCCATCATCCAGGGCGCACTGCTCGCCAGCGCACTGTCCAACCCGGAAGGTGTGGGCTCGGTGCTTCAAATCCCGCAGACCGAAGGCCTTGAGCTCGTCGTCGTCAACAAGACACTCTTCGTTGCTCTTTCCACTATCATCCTCACGGCTGGCGCGGTGATAATGACGTGGCTCGGCGAACAAATCACCCAACGCGGCATCGGCAATGGGACTTCCATTTTGATAACCGTCGGCATTCTCGCCGACTTGCCAGGCGCCACGAAGCAATTCATCTCCGCATTCTCGGGCAGGGTTGTAGGCGACGTCAATAACTACACTTGGGAACAAGGTGTCGGCGTATTGGTTATGGGCGTTCTCGTCTATGGAGCCATGACAGCCGTCGCACAAACCGTCCGAAAGATCCCCGTGCAGTATGCCAAACGCCTCGTTGGCCGGAAAATGTACGGTGGACAAAATTCCTACATGCCTCTGAAGCTCAACTTCGCTGGCGTCATGCCCGTCATCTTTGCGAGTGCCATCTTAAGTTTCCCCATGATGATGGCGTCTTGGTTGCCCGGTATTTCCCCACGCCTCGCTTTCGTGAGCGAGTGGTTGCATGCCATCGGTTTCACCAATTCTGGCTGGGCTTACTACATCGTCGAAGCCCTGCTCATCTTCGCCTTTAGCTATTTCTGGGTGTCGCTCATGTTCAAGCCCATCCAGATCGCCGACGAGCTGAAGAAGAACAGCGGCTACATCCCCGGCATCCGCCCCGGAGAGGCCACCGCGAAGTTCCTTAATTTCGTCATGACGCGCCTCACCCTCGCCGGCTCCGTCTTCCTCGTCATCATTGCGATGCTGCCAGACATGCTTGCGCAACAGCTCAGTTTCCCCTCGCGCCTAGCCTACCTAATGGGCGGTACCGGGGGCCTGATCGCCGTCGGTGTTTCCCTCGACACCATGGCGCAAATCGAGGCCATCCTCCTCCAGCGACACTACGAAGGTTTCCTCAAAAAAGGTCGTATTGGTGGGTTGAATATCCCCATGCCCTCACGCAAGGTGGCCAGCTACGATGAACGCAAAGGTCTGGGTAAACTTGGCTATGCCTGCGTTGTCATCCTCGCCCTTGGCATCGCCGCAGCCGTCTACAATTACGTCTCAACGCTTGAACCCACAGTCCGAGTGATCCAGTAAACCCGCCAACCATGATTCCGATCAAGACCACCAAAGAAATCGAGGCCATGCGCGAAGCAGGTAAGGCCGCCGCACTCGTGTTGAAACAAGTCGCCGCACTCGTCCGCCCGGGCGTTACCACGCAATACCTTGACGAGGCGGCCCGCGAAATCATGAACGCCATCGGCGTCGAGAGCGCGTGCTATAACTACAAGACAGGGCGCCGCCAGTCCTTCCCGGGTTACACCTGCATCTCCATCAACGAAGAAGTCGTTCATGGCATCCCGAGCGACAAGCGTACCGTCCGCGAGGGCGATATCGTCTCCCTCGACGTCGTCATCCGCAAAAATCGCTTCATCGCCGACAACGCAAAAACTGTGCTCGTTGAGCCCGTCTCCAAAGAAGTTCGTGACCTCTGCAAAGTCACCGAAGAAGCCCTCTACCTCGGCATCGCTCAAGCTCGCGCAGGCAACCGCGTGCACGACATCTCACACGCCATTGAGCGCCACATCCGCTTCAGCAACTATGGCATCGTCGACCAATTTGTCGGACATGGCGTCGGGCGCGGGCTTCACGAAGACCCTCAGGTGCCCAATCAGGGAACCCCAGGCACAGGCGCCCTTCTCAAGGCGGGTATGACGCTCGCCATCGAGCCAATGATAAACCTCGGCACAGGCCATACCATCGTCTCTTCAGACGGCTGGACGGCCATCACGCGAGACAACAAACCCTCCGCCCACTTCGAACACACCGTGCTCATAACTGATGGAGAGCCCGAAATTTTGACCACTACCTGACGCGTTTTTTCCCTTTCCAAGACGCATAGAACCTGCATCTTGCCCGCCCTTTTTCCACAACACACAAAACAAGTAACCACATGCCTCGCCTACTCGGTGTCGATATTCCAAACAACAAGCGCGTCGAATATTCTCTGCGCTACATCTACGGTATAGGACCGGCGCGCGCCACAGAGATTGTGGCAGCGCTCGGGATTGACCCTGCGCTGCGCGCACAGGACTTGACCGAAGAACAACTCAACAAAATCGTCGGCTATATCGTCGAACGCGGCTACCGTTGCGAAGGTGACTTGCGCCGCGAAATCAGCCAGAACTTGAAGCGCTTCCAAGCCATCAAGTGCTACCGCGGTCTACGCCATTTCCGCGGTCTTCCCGTACGAGGACAGCGCACACGCACCAACGCGCGCACACGCAAAGGCGCGCGCAAAACTATCGGCGCCGTCAAGAAAGCCTCCTAACCCATCCCTCTTTTGACAAGATTTGAATAACATGAGCCAAGACGAAAACGCTGAAAATACCACGCCCAAGGCCACCGACACAGCTGCCACCGCCCCGGAAGCCACGCCCAAAAAGGGGAAGCAACCCAAGGCCGACAAAAAGGAAGCCGACTCCGTTGCCACCGCCGAGGCCGCTCCGGAGAAAAAGGAAATCACTGCCAAAGACCTCCTCTCCGAAGGGCTTGAGGAAGTGAAAATTCGCAAGGCCAAAGGCTCTAAAAATATCACGACAGGCGTGTGCCATGTCCTCGCCACCTTCAACAATACCAAAGTCACCTTCACCGATGTGAATGGTAATGTGATCTCTTGGTCTACTGCCGGGAAAAACAACTTTCGCGGCTCTCGCAAGTCCACCGCCTACGCCGCTCAAATCGTTTGCCAGGAAGCCGGCCGCGTCGCCATGTCCCATGGGCTCAAAGACGTCTCCGTCAAAATCAAAGGGCCTGGAATGGGCCGCGACAGCGCCATTCGTGCGCTGCAAAACCTCGGCCTGAACGTCACCAGCATTCTCGACGCCACCCCCGTGCCACATAACGGATGCCGCCCACCCAAACGCCGCCGCGTCTAAGTCACCCTTCTAACCATGGTCTGTTTCTTGCGTCTCTCACCACAACAACGGATACAGCAAACAGGCCAACGTGATCCATCCGCAAAGCAAGCAACACACACAATTCCTGCCGGACGATGGCAACTCCGGTAGCTGACTTAATCGCCACAATAAACCAAACCACCACAAACACATGTCCCGCAATCACGGACCTACCAGCAAAATAAATCGCCGTTTCGGCCAAAACATTTTCCCTGTCAGCAAGGCGGAGGAAAGGAAGCCCTATCCACCCGGCATCCACGGCCCAACCAAGCGCCGCAAAGTCTCCGAATACGGGACAGGCCTTAACGAAAAACAAAAATTGCGCCTCATGTATGGCCTCAGCGAGAAACAGTTCCGCCTTACCTTCGCACGCGCCAAAAAACAAAGCGGCGTTACGGGCGAGAACTTCCTCCGCCTCCTGCACACCCGCCTTGACAACGTCATCTACCTCCTCGGGTTCGCACGTACACGCCGCGCCGCTCGCCAGTTCGTCGGTCACGGTCACATCTCCATCAACGGCCACAAGGTGGACATCGCCAGCTACTCCGTCTCCCCAGGAGACGAAATCGAAGTGCGCGACCGTACCTCCTCCCGCCAACTCGCCACACGCGGTATGGAAGAAAACCAACAACGCGCCGTCCCAGCATGGCTCGCCGTGGACAACAATAACTACAAGGGCCTCATTAACCGCCTCCCAGCTGCTGAAGAGCTCCCCACAGAAATCAACGTCCAGTTGATCGTCGAATTCTACAGCCGCTAAGATCCCGCCCACTCATAACCAGACAAAACAGGAAAGACCCATGACAAAACGACTCGGAAAATTTGAACTTCCCAAATCCTTGAAAAAGGACGAAAGCGTCTCCAACGCCACTTATGCTAAATTCATCGCAGAACCCTTGGAAACAGGGTACGGTCACACCATCGGCAATTCCCTTAGGCGAGTCCTCCTTAGCTCAATCGAGGGCGCAGCCGTCAGCGCGATCAAAATTGACGGCGTCCAACACGAGTTCCAGTCCGTCGAAGGAATCATTGAGGATATCACTTCTATCATCCTCAACCTCAAAAAAATACTCTTCCGCGCCCACAAACGCGAACTCTATAAAGTCACCATCGACATCGACCGCGAAGGTCCCATCACCGCAGCTGACATCCAGCTTGTCCCTGGGCTCGACATCATCAACCCAACGCAAGTCATTTGCACCATTGATCGCAAACGCCGCCTCTACGCAGAAATCGATGTCCGCGTCGGCAGAAGCTGGAATCCGGCCGAAGAGAACAAAAATGAAGAGCAAACTATCGGCGTTATTCCTGTCGACTCTCTCTTCAGTCCGGTCAAACTCGTTAAATATACCGTCGAGAACACGCGCGTTGGCCAAATGACCGATTACGATAGACTTATCCTCGAAGTTTGGACTGACGGACGAATCTTGCCAGATGAAGCCCTCGGCGAAGCAGGTGCCATCCTTCGCCATCACCTCGACATCTTCGGTGGTAACACTACTAGCCGCATCGAGTTTGAGGCTGATGGCAAGGAGGCGAACGACGAACAGAACCGCCTTCGCAAACTCCTCAACATGTCTGTCAACGAAATCGAGCTCTCCGTCCGCGCAGCCAACTGTCTCAACAACGCCAACATCACAACCGTCGGTGAACTCGCCATGAAAACGGAAGCCGAAATGCTCAAATATAGAAACTTTGGCAAAAAATCACTCACCGAAATTAAAAATAAACTCGAACAACTTGGCCTCTCTCTCGGTAAACCAATAGACGAGCGCCTCCTCGACAAGCCCGTCATGTAGACACACACGCCAACACGGTAAACCTGCAACAACACATTTATAAAAATGCGTCACAAAAAACACAAATACCAACTCGGCGTAAAAAGTGCACATCGCGAAGCGCTCATGGCTTCGCTCGCAAGTGCTCTCTTCACGCACGGGCGAATACAGACCACCTTGGCCAAGGCAAAAGCACTCCGCCCCTTCGCAGAAAAAATCATAACCTACGCTAAAAAGGCCGCACTTGCAGAGAACGTCGCCCAGAAAGTCCACTTCCGCCGTCTCGCAATCGCCCGCGTGCGCGATCCTAAGGCCGTCAAAAGACTCTTCCTCGGCGATGATAAAGCATCCCTTGCAGGGCGTCCCTTCGAAGGAGCCAAAGAGTTTGTCGCACGCCCGGGCGGTTACACCCGTATCTATAAACTCGGAGCTCGCATCGGCGACGCCTCTGAAATGGCACTTATCGAGCTCATCCGCTCGGATGACGAAGGTCATCCTAAATCAAAAAAAGGCGATAAAGCTGCCCAAGAAAAATCACGCAAAAAGAAAGCCAAAAAGGCTCCAGCCAAAGAGGAAAATACAACTCCCGAAGCAAGTTCAGCTGAAGCCTAATCCGACTCCTTAATGGCATGTAAGCCTCCTCGCCCTTTCTGCAGGCTTGCAGGAAGGGCGAATTGCTTGGAGTGCATGTCTTGTTGATAACGAGGCACCATAGCGTCACGCGTTCCTTGGGTGACTCTTTAAGAGGGCTTCGTAGTTGCGGGGATTTTGTCGCAGCGCTTGTTTATATAATTCCTGTTTTTGCGGCGCTTGGATGTGCGCCGAACTGGCTGCCCAGAGTGTTATTAGCGAGTCGCGGGATTTCTCCAAGTTGCTGTGAAATTCATCGTACAAGAGCGCGAGTGCGGGAGAGCCGCACCAGGGGATTAGTCCTTTTTGATCGTTAGAATAATTCATCCCGTGGATGTCGTTGCCGCCGCGCCAGCGTCCGGTGGTGTCTTTCCAAAAATAGGCGAGGTGGTTGGGCTGGATGGAGAGAAAAACGGGGACTCCGGCTGCGGCTGTAAAGGCGGCGCCGGTGCGTGAAACAGCTGCGCATTCGCCGCCGTATCGCGTATAGGTTTCGATGGTTAGCGGTTTGCCTTCGTAGAATTCTTTTGTGCTGCTGACGTGGATGCCGAGGGTGTTTTTCGAGCGATACGGCGTCATGCGGTGACTGCTCGCTATTTT
>JAITHA010000022.1 GCA_031280235.1 Puniceicoccales bacterium
TCGCGGAAGGCCTCGTGGGCGGCTTCGGACGCGTGGATATATTCGGCGTCGGGATCGACCTCGATATGCTTGGCGTGCGCAAGGCGCATTTTTTCGGGAAGACGGATGCCGCGCGCGCGATCTTTTTTATAGGCCTCCAGTTGCTCCGGAGAAAGCTCGGCGGGCGTGACAAGGCGCGATGGTTTGGAGGGCGCGTCTCCCTTGGCGGCCCTCAGGTGCGCGGGGGTTGCGGCGAAACAAAATGCGAGCGCGGCGAGGAATGCCGCGCGACAGGCGCGGATGATTTTTTTTGGATTCATGAGAGCCCGGAAAGACTGTGGCTTGGGGAAAATGTTCCCGCCTCTCCCGCTTTGTTCCGGGCGCCACTTGTGGGAGGATATGCGAAATTTATGCGTGAAAAATTCTCATCCATCGCAGATTATTTCCGACCAAACCAAAACACTTCATGAGTAATTCTGACGCCATCGGGGGAGTGTGTCGTTTTGTCTGTAAATTGGTTCTGAGCATCTGAGGCAGGTGTCTCGATCGGGCCGGGCTGACGAACAGCCCGGGACCCAATGTCCAGTCCCTCTCCATTTGGGAGAGACGGGGGCCAAAACATCGAGGGTGAGAAATCTTGATAAGATGCTCGGAACAGGGTTGGCTTGAATGGGCTTAACAAAACAAGTTCAAGGTTATTTTGTAAAAATACTCAGGCCGGGTTGATATCTTGGCCGCTTGGGGTTCTGAGGGTGAAGGGCGTGCTGTAGATGGGGGATTGTGATGTGGGTTGGCTACCATCGGTGGTGTAGTGGATGGTGGCATTTGGTGATTTCGCTGTGGATGCTCACGGTGATTTGCCCGGCGAAGTTTTCGCCATGATTCGGTGTGAGGTGTTTCTCTGAAGAAAAGTGCAACATGGAGAGAGGGTTCTCTTTTGTTCGTGAGTGTCCCTTGTTTCCTCTCAAATTTGTCAACGTGAAAGACATTTTTGGAACGTCGCGTGCGCGCGTGTGGCATTTTAAGATTGAAATGCGGGGTACCTTTCTTATCCCCGCCTCTAACATGGCCATAAAGCAAGTCGTCCAGCCCAGAATCCGAGGTTTTATCTGTGTCTCTGCCCATCCCGTTGGGTGCGCGGAGAACGTGCGTAGGCAAATCGCCTACGTCAAAGAGCAGGTACCGCTTAAGGGGGGATGCAAAAGTGTTCTTATTATTGGCGCATCAACAGGGTATGGACTTTCTTCGCGCATCGTCGCGGCGTATGGGGCGGGGGCGGCTACGCTCGGGGTTTCCTATGAGAAGGGGGCCGAAAATGGGCGGACGGCCTCTGCGGGTTGGTATAACACGGCGGCTTTTGAGGCGGCGGCGCGCAACGATGGCCTTTGGGCAAAGACAATCAACGGTGATGCGTTTTCGACAGAAATCAAGGCGGCTACGGTGGCTTTGATTAAGAAGGAGATGCCGAAGATTGATCTCGTGATCTATTCGCTCGCTTCGCCCCGGCGCGTAGACCCCAAGACGGGGCAAGCCTATCGCTCGGTGCTCAAGCCCATTGGGCAGAGCTTTACCTCAAGGACGCTTGATACGGACAGGAATGTCATTTCGGAGATCACACTTTCCCCGGCGAGCGAGGAAGACATTGAGAGCACAGTAAAGGTGATGGGGGGCGAGGATTGGGAGCTTTGGATGGAGGCGCTGGAAGAGGCTGGCGTGCTTGCCGAAGGGTGCACCAGCGTGGCCTATTCCTACATCGGGCCCGAGGTGACGTGGCCCGTCTACAAGAACGGCACGATAGGCCGGGCGAAGGAAGATTTGGAGCACACGGCCAAGCGCTTGGATGCGCTATTGAAGATTCATCGTGGGCGGGCTTTCGTCTCGGTGAACAAGGCTGTTGTCACGCAGTCCAGCTCGGCCATCCCGGTTGTTCCTCTTTACATTGCGCTTCTTTTTAAGGCCATGAAGGCGCGTGGGTTGCATGAGGGTTGCATCCAGCAGGCATGGCGGCTTTTCGCGACGCAGATGTACAACGACAACATTCTCAAATTTGATGAGGGCAGGCGGGTGCGCCTTGATGACAGGGAAATGCGCGAGGAGGTGCAGAGCGAGGTGTTTGCCATCTGGCCCGATGTGAACACGGAGAACCTGAATGAGCTGACGGACTATGCGGGCTACCAGACGGACTTTTTAAACCTCTTTGGTTTCAACTTCCCCGGGGTGGATTATGATGCCGAGGTGGACATTGAGGTGCCGCTGCTCTGAGGGTCGGACTGACGCGCGTTTGCTGCGTCTTATGCCTTCGCTTGGCGGGAGAGCAGTTCGCGCGCGTGCGTGAGGGCAGAGGTGCTTTGACGGTCGCCGATCATTCGGGCCAGTTCTTCCTCGCGTGCACCGGGGATGTCGTGGATGTCGTGGATGCTCACTGTGGTGGCGTCTTCTGTCTGGCTTTTGCGCACCTCTAGGTGCCGGTGGCCTTGGGCGGCAACTTGCGGCAGGTGGGTTACGCAAAACACTTGGTGGCGGTCAGCCAGCAAGGCTAGCTCACGCCCGACTTGCGCGCCTATTTCACCGCCGACGTTGGCGTCCACTTCGTCAAAGACGAGAACGGGAGTGTGATCCACGCTGGCGAGCACGGTTTTTAGGGCGAGCATCACGCGGGCCATTTCGCCACTTGAGGCGATTTTGTTGAGGGGCAGGGCGTCTTGTCCGGCGTTGGGCAGGAAGAGGAATTGGCAGGCGCTGTCGCCTGAGTCGTCCAGTTGTGGGGTGGTGGTGACTTGGATGCGCAGGTCGGCTTTTTTGAAACCGAGTTTGGATAGCATTCGTGAAGCGGCAGTGGCGAGGGTGGTGGCGGCCTCTCTGCGTGTCTGCCGCAAGGCGGCTGCGAGCTCGCGCAGGTCGGTTTCGGCCTTGGCGGCCTTGGCGCAGGCTTTTTCCAAGGCGCCTGTGATATCGCTTTGCAGAGCCAATTTGTTGGTGAGGGCGTCGCGTTTCGCACGCACAGTTTCAGGAGCTGGGCCATATTTACGGCGCAACTCAAGCCACTGGTTCATGCGCGAGGAGATGTTTTCGAGCGCTTGGGGATCGTCGTTTCCGGCGTCGCCACCGAGGTGGGAAAAGTCGGCCTGAATGTCGGCCAGCTCGATGGCCAGGGCGCTCAAGCGTTTTTCCAAGTCGTCGGCGGCTTCGTCGAGTGAAGCGATTTCCCGTGCGGTTCTCAGTGCGGCGGGAAATTTCCCGGCGAGGCCTTCATCGCCGAGTTGTGCATCCATTTGTGTGAAGAGTTCCCGGAGTTCCCGGGTCGAGGTGATTCTCTTGAAATCGCGCTCGAGGGTGGCGATGCCCTCCGTGGAGAGGTCGAGAGCACCCATGCGTTCGAGCTGGGATTGGACGAAGTTGATTTCATCTTCCGACATTTTTTCCTGGGAACGGATGGCCTCGATATTGCGCAGCATGGCGCGCCAGGCGGCATAGTTTTCGTGGTAATGGGCGAGGGCACTGGTGTGGGCGGGGCCGGCAAAGAGGTCGAGCAGTTCGAGCTGGTGACGTTCGTGAAAGAGTTTCTGGGGTTCGCCTGGCCCGTGAAAATCGATCCAGATTTCGCCGAGGTTTTCCAGCTGCGCGAGGGTAGCGGCGTTGCCGTTGATGTGGATGCGCCCGGGCTTGGTGGTGGAGACGCTGCGGCGCAGGATGAGCTGGCCTTCCTCGCAAGTAGGCAGGCCGAGGCTGGTCAGCAGGGCGTCCACGCTCGTCGTGTTGGCAAGGTGCAGAATCGCCTCGACCTCGCAGGCGTCGCTGCCCTTGCGGACGATGGTCTTGGGGGCGCGGTTGCCTGCGAGCAGGCTGAGGGCGCCGAGGAGGATACTCTTTCCGGCGCCTGTTTCGCCAGTTACGACGGTGAAACCTGCCCCGAGTTCGAGCGTGGCGGCGTCCATCAGGGCGAGATTTTTTATCCGCAAGGAGCAGAGCATGGGGCGTAGAAAAGAGGCTGTGCGACAGTGCGACAACTCAGAATACCAGCGCCCAGAGAAAGTGGAGAATGTGCAGCAAGGCGCAGGCCGCAGTAGCGGCAGCAAGATCATCGACGACGATACCTATGCCACCGGGCAGGTACTGCAGGCGGCGTATGCCGAAGGGCTTGGTGATGTCAAAAAGGCGGAAAAGCGCGAAACCGACGAAGACCCAGAGCCAGATCCACTGGGTGCCGGCTGCCCTGAAGGTGCTTGTTTCTGCGCCGATGTAGACGATGGGTATGGCGACAAACTCATCGAGGATAATCTCGCCGGGATCTTTTTTCCCGAGGTGTTTTTCGGCGATTGTGCAGAGCACGATGGCGACAAGGGCTAGGGTGGCGAGGATCCCGGCAAAGACCATCCAGTGGCTGGCGTTGTTGAAGCGCGCCAGCACGACAGAGTACAGGAGAAGGCCCGCGCCGCTGCCCCAGGTGCCGGGGGCAGACATGCGGGTACCGAGAGGGCCCAGAGTGGTGACGGTGGTACAGGCGCGGCCGATGGGGCCGTGTATGATTGTCCGGGAGAGCGACATGTGTATTGGGAAACGGCTTGTGTGCCCGGTGGCTCAGCGACGCGAACAAAAAAAGAGCAGAGTGAAAGATCGCCCCGCTCAAAGAGTTTATCCTCTGCGTGGAGGAAAATTTTGCAGCTGCTGCGTTGTTCCGGCTGGCGGGTGTCAGCGATTGGAGGTGCCCATGCCACCGAAGCTCGACATGCTTGCTTCCCAAGACTGCGGGGCGTTGGCTGGCATGTTAGCCGAGCCGGGGCGCCGACTTTCGCAACCGCCCAGAAGGACGGTTGCGATGGCGATGAGCGCTGCGCAGGAGAGGGCTTTCATCCGAGTGTCCCTGTATTGCCCGATGGGCTTAGGGAAGCGGTTCGAGGGTCAACGGCGCGGCAGGCGCTGCCGCTGGCGCGGCGGCGGCTTCGGGGCGCGTGCCTTCAACGACGACGGGCACTGGAGCGCTGGGTTGGGCGGTGGAAACAGACGGTGTACGGACGAGGTTCACGACGAGGTCTTTCACAAGCTGCCTGCGCTTGGAACCTGGGAGAATGCTGAGGACAGTGTAGGCCGAGCGGATTTCGGCGACGCGGAGTTTTCCGACGACGTTGCCGTCGGCCATCTCCAAGTCATAGGTTTGCCCCGGCTGCAGGTTACTGTTGTCAAGGCCAGCGGAGACCGTGATGACGCCCCACCTGAGGTCCACTGCGATGATCCTGGTGGGGATACGGGGCGCGGCTTCTTTGACGGCGGGGATGTCGGACTTGACGGCTTCAATGCCGGGCACGACCGGGTGCGGTGGCTTGAAGCCAGTCTGGCCTTCGGCCCATCTCCAGAGACGCGTGTAGTCGCTCACCGAGCGCTGGTATTTGTCTTCGGCGGCCTCGCGGCGTTTGATTTCCATCTCGTGCACTTCTTTGGGGAACATGGTCTGGATCTCCTCATTCTTTTGGGTGATCGTCCTCTGGGCTTCCTCAAGGGCGGCCTGCAGCTCGTTGGCTTTGCTGTTGGCCTGCTGGAGGGAGGCTGTCAGTTCGTTGCGGCGGCGGATCAAGTCGGCTTTTTCGGATTCGAGGTTCGCTATCACGCCATCCTTTTCTTGGATGGTTTTGTTGCGTTGGTCGACAGTCTCTCTTTCTTGGGCCAGCTCTCGCGTTAGCTTTTCGATTTCAGCGCGCTTGGCGGTGAGGAGGGCCTTGATTTTTGCCTGTACCCCCATGCGTTTCACGAAGGTCTTGTCGGCCTTAAAGTCGTCTTTGAGTTCGAGGTCACTGGTGTACCATTCGGTATTCACCATAGCGACCTTGATGTTCTGTTCATTGATGTAGTAAAAGGCAGCGCCCGAGGCTATTGCGCCGAGGATGGCCACGATACGGATGATGAGTGAGAGTGTCTTGCTCATGGGGATGAGGATAAGCGGTGTTGGTTAGTGGTAGGTGTAGGTTGTGAGGTGGAAAAAGCGTGCTGACTGTCTTGTGACGCATCTTGCAGGATTGGCTGCCAGATGTTCCGCCAGCTTAAAGATAAATTCGGTTTGCGGTTCAAGACCTAATTTTTGAGAAATTTCCTCTGCTGTGAAGGCCTGTCCGGGTTTGCTTTTGAGCAGTTCGATAATGCGGCCTTGGAGTTGGAGAAAGCTCGCAGCGGCTTTTTTCCCGGCTTCCACGCCGGGTTGGTGGTAGGCGTTGATGCCGACGAAGCTGGCATAGAAGCCAACGGCGCGCTCAAACAGCGCGATGAGCAGGCCGAGTGAGCGGGCACTGACCTTGCTTATCGTGAGCGTGATGCTGGGGCGATTTTGCTCGGAGAGCGCCTCGCGCGTGCCCAGCAGGAAGGCCTCCAGATAATCTCCGCTGGTGACGCCTGGTTCCACCTCCAGCGCTTCGCCGGGGGAGCCCTCCTCGCGATCGCGGAGCACTTCAATGAAGGTGGCGAAAAAGTTTGGCACACCGTCACGCAATTGTTGGACGTAGGCGTGTTGGTCCGTCGAGCCTTTGTTGCCGTAAACGGAAATGCCTTGGTTGACGGTCCTGCCTGCCAGATCCTCACTTTTACCGAGGGATTCCATGATGAGCTGTTGCAGGTAGCGAGCGAAGAGCAGGAGACGGTCTTTGTAGGGCAGGATGACCATGTCTTTGGAGCCGCGCCCATCGGTGAGGAAGTACCATGCCGCGGCGAGAAGGGCGGCTGGGTTTTGGCGCGTGTTTTTGGTGCGTGTGAGCTTGTCCATCGCGGCAGCGCCCGCGAGCAGCTCGCGGATGGGCAGTCCTTGCAGCGCGGCGGGGAGGAGGCCCACGGCGGCCAATTCGCTGGTGCGCCCGCCCACCCAGTCCCACATTGGGAAGCGTGCGAGGAATTTTTTCCCTACGGCCTGTTTGTCGAGCTGGCTGCCAGCCCCGGTGACGGCCACGGCGTGCGCCCCAAAGTCAAGCCCGGCGGCTGTGTAGCGAGCTTCCGTCTCTAACATGCCGTTGCGCGGCTCGGGGGTGCTGCCCGACTTGGAGGTGACGATGGCGAGCGTGCGCCCGAGCTGGCCCACAAGCTGGGCAAAGGTGTAGTCGTAGCCATCCGGATCTGTGTTGTCCAGAAAGTGCACGGCGAGCTTGTCTCGCCCAGGCTGTGAGAGGGCTTGGGCGACGAGTTGTGGCCCGAGGGCCGAGCCGCCGATGCCGATGCACAACAGGTTTTGGAATGTGCCATCGCGACCTTTTATCGTGCCGTTGTGGATTTTTTCTGAGAACAGCTCGATTGCCTCCAGTGTCTGGCGGATTTCGGCGGTGATGCCTGCCTCGGGTGCCAGCCCTGGGGTACGCAGCCAATAGTGACCCACTCGACGTTTTTCGTCGGGGTTGGCTATGGCGCCTTTTTCGAGGGCATCCATATCCGCGTAGGCGGCTTGGAATTTGGTCTCAAACTGTTCGAGAAAACCGTCGGGGAAGGAGACGCGGCTGAGGTCGAGCGCGAAGCCTTCTTCCTCAAAAGGGAGATAGTGTTGCTTGAATTGTTGCCAAGAGGACATGGGGCGCGCAGCAAAATGGATTTTGCCACGGGGGGAAGGGAATAAAAGCGGGCGGCAGCAGGCGCGCCGTTGCCGCCTACAGGTTGATGGCTCCCGGCTTGGGGGCGGCATTCGCCAGGAGCCAGATGGCATCGCTTGTCGGGTAGTTCACAGAGAGATTGAATTTCCGGTCTGTACCATCGAGTTTTGCGGCGGCGTGCAGTTGGGAGAGTTTTTCCTCAAGGGCTTTTTCCGAGGCGTTCCTACTCTCGCTGGGCGCCATCCGGAAGAGTCCGAGCAGTGCTTGAAACCTTGCTTTGGCGCGCTGCGCGTCCAGCGCGAGCGGGTAGGTCGCCGCAAAGCGGAAGGCGACGTTGTGTCCGTTGTCGCTCAGCACGATTTGCACCTCGTCTGGCGGGAGGAGTGTTTCCATGTTGTCTGGCTTGGCGCTTGGGAAGAGAGCCTTGTCGAGGTACACGTAGAGGAATGGGACACCTGCCTTTTCGGCAAATGTGGTGGGCGTCTCCGCGGCCTTGTATGACGGAGTCTTGCCGTCCAACGCCTCCACAGCTGCGCTGGCAGAGTCCTCGTCTGCCAGCAAGAGCGTCCTGTTGTTTATCGCGGCGAAAAGGATTTTTCTCTTCTTTCCGAAGGGGACTAACTCGGGCAGCGAGCCGACGTCGATGAAGGCGTATTTGCCAATGGTCTTGGACTTGGCTCCCTTTCGCAAGGCGGTGGCGACGACTTTTGCCGGGGAAAAGTTGCCGCGCAGGATGAAGATGCCTTGGGGGGAGCTGCCGGCGGGGCTTCCTGGAATGAGGCCGCAGGTGATGCCGGACACGTCTTGTGTGAGATCGAAGCCAAGGATCTCTTGCCAGTCTCTGGCGTTCCGGCCAGAGGTGCCCAGAAAATACTGCCCAAGCGTCACGGCAAACGGCGAGCGCCCACCAGTGTCGAAGTCCATGTGAATCACCCCGCGCGTCGTGATAGGGAGCCCTGTGGTGTCCATTGGCGCACTCGTGGCGCGGATGGCTGCCAAGAAGAGCAGGACGACAAGGGTGTGGAGTAGTTTTTTAATCAGAAACATCGTGGGAATAGCTTGTGGGCGGTGTGATTTCAGTGAGCGCGACGAAGAGACGCCGCGGCGAGGCTGTTTAGGCACCTGCACCGTGCAAGGGGAAAAGCGCACGCAACAAGAGGCGGCCCTTGTCCAGCGCCCGAATGCGTGGGCGGCTTCGGAGAGTGTCGAAACTTTGCGCGCGGATTTTTTGCAAAATGCCAGTGCCGCCCAGCCAGGTCGCACGAATTTCCAGCCGGAGTGGCCAGCGGAGGGTCTCGGCGAGCGGGCGCCCGCTGTCAAACAGTGCCTGGGCGCGCTCCACGTTTTCGCGGATGCACTCGCGCAGGGCGGGCGTGGCTTGCCGGGTGTCAAAGGTCTCCAAGGACACACCGTGGCGTGCGAGGTCGTCCAGTGGCAGGTAGAGGCGTTTATCCTTTTGCCAGTCCACGGCCACGTCCTGCCAGAAGTTGGCCAGCTGCAGAGCCGAGCAAATGGCATCGGACATGGCAAAGCGCTGCTCATCCCCGTAGCCATGCAGCAGCAGGACGATCCGCCCGACGGGGTTTGCGCTGCGGCGGCAATAGTCCAGCAGCTCAGCGAAGCTGGCGTAGCGGCGCTTGGTCACGTCTTGTGCGAAGGCGTTGGAGAGGTCTAGGCACAGCGCAGGGGGGATGGTGAAGCGGCGCAGTGTGTCGCCGAGGGCGAGGAAGATCCAGGCGCTCTCCGGGTCGGGCTTTTCCCCAGCGTATGCGCTCAGGCATTGTTCGTCCATGCGGCGCAGCGCGTTGAGGCGGGCCTTCGTCGAGGCGGCGTCCTCGCTCGCGATGCCGTAGCCCTCATCGGCGATGTCGTCGGCTGTGCGCGCAAAGGCGTATATCGCGGCGACGTGTGGGCGCAGGTGGCGCGGGAGGAGGCGTGCCACGGGAAAGTTTTCGTAATGCTCTCTGGCGAGTCTCTCGCAGCGGGCATAGGATTCGGCAAGAGTCATGGGTCAATGCTGGGTGGCCGCCCGGCGATACACCGGGGAGGCGTGCATAGCAGAGCCAGTTTTCCCACGGCGGGTCAAGATGCCTCATTGGTCTGCGCGTGGGGCAGCGCTTGCCGAAAACATGTCTGCAGCCCAAAAAATGGCTTTTCTTCCATCAGGCCTTTTTCATTGAGTGCTGCCATGCCCGATAGCTCACGCAGCATGGATGATCTCTATATACTCGCCCAGCGGGTGGCGGAAGGCGCAGGCAGGGTGCTCCTTGCTGGCGCTGATAGGACCGTCAATTGCTTGGGCGCGCATGACGTCAAGATCCAGGCAGACGTGGATTGTGAGCAAATTATCCGCGACGGGCTTGCACCATCCGCCTTGCCAGTTATCGGCGAAGAGCTGGGTGGAGACAGCACTTTGCCTGAGCAAGACGACGTCCTTTACTGGGTCGTGGATCCGCTTGACGGCACATACAACTACTTGCGCAACCAACCCGCCACTTGCGTGAGCATCGCGCTCATGCGCGGGAGTGTGCCTCTCTGTGGCGTTGTGCACGACTTTTGCGGGCACCGCGTTTACGCCGGGGCAGAGGGGCATGGTGTTTCCATCAACGGCATCAAGGCGCACCCAGTTTGGGCCAAGAACCTCGCCGAGGCCTGTCTCATGACGGGCTTTCCTGCAGGGATGGACAAATCGCCGGATGCCTTGTGCCGCTTCATGGAGGACGTGCTGCGCTTCAAGAAAATCCGCATGATTGGGAGTGCTGCCCTCGCCGTCGCCTACGTGGGTGTCGGCCTGGCAGATGTCTATCAGGAGGCGGGGACCAACCTATGGGATGTGGCGGCGGGGCTGGCTATCCTCCGCGCAGCGGGAGGTTTCTACAAGTTGGAGCCCTCCGGAAAACGCCCCCTGAACTACAACTTGCGGGCGGTAGGTCGCCGCGAATGGCTGGCGTGAGGCAAGCCGCATCGCGAAACACTTTTTCACGTCCCCTGCTTTGCCTGATATGACCGTTTCTCTCGTCCAAGATATTGCTGTTGTCCTGCTCGCTGCCGGGGCGGCAGGCTTCCTTTGTCGTCGCATCGGCCTGTCGACGATTGTCGGCTATCTCGTGGCGGGTATCATCATCGGGCCGAACACGCCGTTCAAAATGGTCTCTAGCGAGGTGCGCATCGACGAGCTCGCACAGGTCGGCTTGGTCTTTGTGATGTTTGCCATAGGCTTGCAGTTGAGCCTCACGAAGCTGGCGCGCATGGGCGCGGGCACCATTTTTGCCACAGGTCTCGGAGCGCTCTTCATGTTCATGTTTACCCTGCTTCTGGGGCATGCCATGGGCTGGGATTATCGGCAGAGCCTTTTTGCCTCGGGGATGCTCATGGTGTCCAGCTCAGCCGTCATCTCAAAGGTTATCCAAGAGCTACACCTCACGCACGACAAGACGGCCCAAACGGCACTTACGGTGACGGTGATGGAGGACATCGTGGCCGTCGTGATGTTGACGATTCTCGCGACAGTGGGGAACTCGGAAACTTTAGACGAAGTGCCGGGCACGGGCAATGGGATCAGTGGCTTGGGCCTCACTTTCACCAACATCAGTGCCTACGTGGTCTTGATCCTCGCGCTCTGCCTGCTTTTCGTGCCGCGCCTCTTGCGCCGACTCGACATGTCGGGCGACCCGGAGTTGCGCACTGTGAGCATCGCCGGGCTCTTGCTTCTGCTCGCCGTGTGCGCCTCGCAGGCGGGTTTTTCCACCGCTCTGGGGGCTTTTCTTTTCGGGGCCATCATCGCCGAGTTGCCCCAGAAGGAGATCGTGGAAAAATCCTTTGAGAGCGTGCGCAGCATCTTCAGCAGCCTGTTCTTTGTCTCCATTGGCATGTTGGCCCGTCCGTTAGATTTGTTGGATCCATCGGCCCTCAAGGCCCTTGCCAGCTTGGTTTGCTTTGCCATGTTCGTGCGCCCTCTGGCGTGCGGCTTTGCCCTTGTGCTGGTGGGCGTCTCGCCGCGCGAGGCCAAGCGTGGCGGCCTGTTGCTGACACCCCTCGGCGAGTTCACCTTCATCATCGCTCAGTCGGCCATCGCGGCGAGCATCTTCCCGGACTATTTTTACCCGGTTGCCATCGCCCTTTCTATCCTCACCGTGCTGGCCACGCCTATTGTGAATCGATACTCAGACCACATCGTGGTGCTGGCGGAGAAGTTGGAGCCCAAGCTGCTCTCCAAGGCCTTGGTGGCCTACCACGAGTGGTTCCTTCAGGTGCGCAACAAGCCACCCAAGCGCCCGGTGTGGCGCTTGACGCGCCCGCGTTTTCTCCAGGTCGGCGGTGAGATGCTCCTCGTCACAGGCATTTTCGTCTTCTCCGAGCCCGTGCTTGGGCTTTTCGTCCGCCTCGTCAATTCGGTGAACGCGAAGATGGGCGGGAACTTTACGGCATGGCTGGCAGATGGGTTGACTTTGCCCTTCATCTTTTGGGCCATGTCCGGGGTTATCGTGCTCATGTTCCTTGTCTCTATTTGGCGTAATGTGGACGCCGTGATCATGATGCTCGTGATCAATTTTGAGCGCCCCTTGCCGCGTAGCCTGCTCACGCAAGGCTTTCGCGGCGCGGCCATCGTCGTTCTGCTTTTCTGGCTTTACTCCATCTTGCCCAGCATCAGCTGGGCTCTCTTTTCCTTTTGGGCCAGTGCGGGTATCATCCTCGCCATCATGGCTGTGGTATTGCTGTTATCGCGCAGGCTCATCTACTGGCACAGCGCGTGGCGGGCATCCATTGAGGCCGTCCTCTCCTCAGGAAAAGCTTCGGAGGCAGAGGCGCGCGAAGAGGCACGGCGTGCTATGAACCTTGGCCTCGGCAATTGGGATCTCCATTTGCAGGATTGCGTCGTTCCCTTGGGAACGGCTTGTGCCGGCGCGGCATTGAGCGAGCTAGCCATTCCCACGCGCTTTGGGAGTGTCGTCATTGAGGTCGAACGTAATGGCCACAGCATTCTCGATCCGGGCCCGGAGACGCGCCTCTACCCGGGAGACAAAGTCCTCCTCCTTGGCAAAGAGGCCGAGATTGGGCAGACGCGTGCCTTTTTGGAGGCCAAGGGCGTCGCCGACGAGGGTGCGGACCGCGTAGCCGCACGCGCCGTCTTGGAGACTTGTGTTGTGCAGGCCGGGCCACGCACAGACAAGAGCCTTGCCGAGCTCGGGATCGCGCGTAACACGGGCGTACGCATAGTGGGCATCCAGCGTGATGGCGCGCGCATCATCAACCCAACGGGGCGCGAAATCTTGCGCGATGGCGATGGCCTGCTTTTCGTGGGCACTTTGGAGCAAACGCGTCAATTTACCAGGTGGCTCGCGGAAGATATCCCGGGCACAGACACTTTAGCGGACGCTTGAGCATGTCGCTCCGCGATCCCGCCTCGTCGCGCAGCCCGTTTACTCTTGCCTCAACAACGCACCTTCCTTTCCTCGCCCGACCTCCTTTCGCTCGCGTAGAGCAAGGCGTCGTACCGACCAAAACAACGCAACAACCATTCATCCGTGTCCATTAACATCAAAGAAATCAGCCCCACTCGCAAGGCTGTGACGCTCATTTTCCCAGCCGCCACCATCGCCACATTAGAGGGGGATGTCATCAAAGAAATCAGCAAAGAGGCGCGCTTGCCAGGCTTTCGCCCTGGGCGCGCCCCGGTGCAAGTCATCCGGCGCCAATTCGCCGATACGATCGCCAACGAAACCAAACAGCGCCTCGTGGGAGCCGCCGTGCAGCGAATCAGAGACGAGACAAAACTCAAACTCATCGACATCATCAGCACCGACGGCCTCGATGAATTGACGTTCGGGGGAGACTTCTCCTTGCACCTCGTGATCGACCACCAGCCAGAGTTCGAATTGCCCGAGTACAAGGGTCTTGAGTTGCCCCTCGCTCCCGTCGAGGTTTCTGAGGCAGATGTTGACAGAGTCCTTGCCGACTTCCGCGCCCACTACGCGCGCTATGAAGTCGTCGAACGCCCCGCTGAGAAAGGGGACTTTGTGAAGCTCTCCTACGAGGGCACGATTGACGGCGCACCTGTCAAGGACGTCGCCCCGGCAGCCTACCTCTACGGGACCCAAGCAGCGACCTGGGAAGAGGCAGGCGGCAGCGAAGACACGCGCCACATCCCGGCCATAGTCCAAGGCATCCTCGGCAAAAAACCGGGAGACAAAGACACCTTCCTCCACGTTTTCCCGGACGATTTTGGTGTCGAAGCCTTGCGTGGGAAAACTGCCACCTATGCTGTCGAGATTTTCGAGGTAAGGGCCAAGATCCTCCCAGAGTTGGACGAGGAGTTTTACAAGCGAGTTGAAGCAAAAGACCTTGACGACCTGCGCTCCCAGCTCCGTGAACGCGTCCTCGCCACCAAGCAAAATCAGGCCAAGGCAGCCCAGCGCGATGTGGCTGTTGAGAAGCTCCTTGCCCTCGTGGATTTCCCCGTGCCAGAGGTAACGATCGAGGCCGAGCTCCAGACCCTTTTCATGGATTACGCCGCCAAGCAGTTGCGCAACGACGTCTCCGTCGAAGGGATAAAGGAAGGGCGACAAGCCTTCTGTGCTGACGCACGCCCTGAGGCCGAAAGACAGGGGAAACTTCGTTTCATCCTCAGGGAAATCATCCTCAGGGAAAAAATCTCCGTTGCCGTCGAAGACTTGGTGAAACACGTCGAGAGAGAGGCCGCCCTCATTGGCAAGCCTCCCGAGCAACACATTAAGGAAGTCCTCAAGGACAAGGCCTACCTCGCCCAAATGCGCGCTGTCATCGCTGAGAACAAAGCTCTCGACCTCGTCATCCAAAACGCAAAGGCATGAGCAACCTTGGCCCGGTCCGTACACGCTTCGCACCCAGCCCGACAGGCTTCTTTCACATCGGCGGTGCGCGCACAGCCCTCTTCAACTGGCTCTACTCACGCCACACAGGGGGTAAATTCATCCTTCGTATTGAGGACACAGATAAGGCACGCAATAGCGAGGAATTCCTCCGCGTCATCTACGACAGCCTCAAATGGCTCGGCATAGACTGGGATGAAGGCCCAGGCATGGGGGGGGGCCACGGCCCATACCGCCAAAGCGAGCGCAACGACGTTTACCGCCTCTATCTCGAAAAACTCCGCACTACAGGCAGAACCTACGAGAAGGACGGTGCCATCTGGTTCCGCCTCAATGGCGAACGCCACACCGTCCACGAGAAATACAAGGAAGACGACGGCACCGAGCACGACCGTATCGTTGAGCGCGTCAAAGCCGCCCCGGTACTCATACACGACCTCATCCGTGGAGACGTCTCCCGCGCCGAAGACAGGGACTTTGTCCTCGTGCGCGCCAATGGCGAGCCAGGCTTCCACCTCGTCAACGTGGTTGACGACATCGCGATGCGCATCACGCACGTCATTCGAGGCGAAGATCACCTCTCCAACACCTCCAAGCACATTGAGCTCTACAACGCACTCGGCGAACCTCCTCCCGTGTTCGCCCACATCCCCCTCATTTTGAAAGCCGACGGCAAAGGTAAAATGTCCAAGCGAGATCGCGGCGCACTCATCGAAGAATATCAGGCACGCCACTTCTTGCCCGAGGCTGTACGCAATTTCCTCTGTCTCCTCGGTTGGACACCCGGCGACGGACGCGAAATCTTGCCCATCGCCGACGTCATCACCCAGTTCGAGCTGCACGACGTGCACCAAGCCAATGCGCGCTTCGACGAACGTAAAATGGCCTTCTTCAACCAGCAATACTTGCGCGCTATGCCAGCACCAGCGTTTGCCCAAAAAGCCCTCTCCGCCCTGCATCAGGCAGGACTCGTCGACGCAAACGCCAGCACAGACGATGCCCACATCCAAAGCATCCTCATCTTGCTGCAGGAAAAACTCCCAAGCCTAGAAAACATCGCTGACATGAGTACCTATTTTTTTACCGAGGAATATCCCTACTCACCCAACGTTCGGGAAACCCTCACCAAAAAAGGCGACCCCGTCGCACGTGTACGCCAGCTTCTCCCCGCATTCACCCAGCTGGCCAGCATGGACGACGCCACTGCGATAGACGCCGCTATCACCACCACTGCCACCGCATTCGCTGCCAAACCAAGCGAATATTTTGCCCCCCTACGCTACGCCATCAGCGGCCTCGGCAGCGGCCCCCACCTTCACGACATCCTTCGCATCCTCGGCAAAGAACGAACCCTCATCCGCATGGACCGCTTCCAATAGGCATGTTGTGGTATAAACGCTCGTCTCAATAACTCAAAAAACACACCGAATTCCCGGCTCAAAATGGTTGCCATTTCAACCCCTATTGTGCCCATCTTTCCCGATTCAAACACGCAAAAACCCCCGCAACCATCGCGGTTACGGGGGTTTGTTTTTTTAATGGTCGGGCTGAGTGGATTCGAACCACCGACCCCTTGCACCCCATGCAAGTGCGCTAGCCAGACTGCGCTACAGCCCGAAAAGAAAGTCGTATGGCATGGACGGGAAGGCGGGGAGTCAATGATTTTTTGGTTCCTCGCCATTTTGAGTGGGGAGGTTGGTGGCAGGAGAAGGTCAGTTTCGCGGCGTGGAAGGAGAGCTTCGAGATTGGATTGGCACTCATGCGAAAGCCACGGGTGGCTTGTTTCACAGCTTCAAACGCGCTGTTTAGTCCTTTTCATTAGGTATCCTGAGCACGGCACAGCCTGCTATATCCCACAGTTCGGGTTAAAAAAGCTTTTTTGCAGTCATAGAAAATTCATTCATAAATTTTCCCCGACCCAGAGCAACTTCCGCAGGCTATCCACTCAAAACTGCGAGGAACCGATTTCGATTTTTTGCAGCGCCTTCAGGTGTTTTTTGTCGCCCAAGCCTTCAGCTCAGCCACCCTGCCGCCCTCTCCATGACTCTCTCTGAGAAACGCCAGTCCTTGCTCGACGAGTTGGCTCCCTTTGACGACCCGCACGAGCGTTTCCGATACATCATAGACCGTGCCAAGACGGCCCCCTCGCTGGAGGAACGGTATAAGGTGCCGGAGCTGCTCATCAGGGGATGCACGTCCAACTTGTGGGTGTTGCCACGCTATGAAAGCGGGGCCTGTTTTTTTCAGGCAGACGCCGATTCCATCATTTCCAAAGGCATCGCTACCCTCGTGTGTGAGTTCTACAGCGGGGCCACGCCTGGCGAAGTGTTGGGCACGGAGGCAGATTTTCTTGGCACCGTTGGTATCACGCAGCACCTCTCGCCAAACCGCCGCAACGGCCTCTCCAACCTTGTTGTCCGGATACGCGCTTTTGCCGGGCACTGCGCCGCGCCTGCTGTGCAGTAAAGCGCCCTCTTTGCCATGCCAGTCCGCTGCCTCATCACTGCCGGGCCGACCCGCGAGTTTTTTGACCCCGTGCGTTTTGTTTCCAATCCGTCTTCCGGGAAAATGGGCTACGCCCTGGCTGCTGCAGCGGCGACCTTGGGCTGTGAGGTTGAGCTGGTGAGCGGCCCCGTCGCCTTGCCGGCACCTCCTGGGGTGCGTCTCTACCGGGTGATCACCGGGGCGGAAATGCTCGAGTGCGTAGGCACGCTTTTTGATACGTGCGACGTGTTGGTGAAGGCGGCTGCCGTGTGTGATTTTCGCCCGTGCGCTTACTCGGCACAAAAGGTGAAGAAAGAAGCCGTGCCGTGCAGCGTCGAGTTTGAGCCGGTGCCAGACATTTTGAAGATGATGGCTGCGCGCAGGCGCCCTGATCAGGTGCTTGTAGGCTTCGCAGCGGAGACGGTGAATGTCGAAGCCTACGCACGCCGCAAGTTGCAGGAAAAACGCTTGGACTGGATCGTGGCCAATCGCGTGGGCCGCGAAGGCGGGGCGGATTTACCCAACGCTTTTGAGGCTGACACGAACACCGTGTTGTTACTCAGCGCCCAAGGTCTTCGTGAAGAATACGGGCCCGCACCCAAGCCGGACGTAGCCCGCTGGCTTCTGCAAACAATGAAAATCCCCGGGTAGGGTGGCGCCCGTTCCTACCTCCTGGCGGCCTCCCGGATGTCTTGGGCGATTTGCGAACGCAGGGCCTCGATGGTGGGGAATTGTTTTTCGGGGCGGATAAAGCGGAGCCATTCCACGTGCAATTGGCAGCTTTCCACAAAGCCTTCGTTGATGACGTTTGTGCTGTCTGCCAGCAGGTGTGTTTCCAGGAGTGGGCACGCCACATCGGGGGTCTCGATGGTTGGGCGCAGGCCGTAGTTGGCGATGCCGGGAAACCAGCGGCTGCCCACACGCGCTTGCACGACATAGACGCCGTGGCGTGGCGCGAGCTCCGGCTCCCAGACGAGGTTGAGCGTCGGCACGCCGATGGTGCGCCCGAGCGCGCGCCCCGGGCGCACGGTGCCTTGTGCTTCGTAGTGGTAGCCCAGCAGGGTTGCCGCCTCCTGCATGTCGCCGTTGGCGATGAGCTGGCGGATGCGTGTGCTGCTGATGCGTGTGCCTCCGGCCTCGACGCCTGGCGTGGCGACGACGGATATGCCCAATGCCGAGGCGAGCTCGCGGAGTTGCCGCACATCGCTGGCACGTGCACGCCCGAAGCGAAAATCGAAGCCGACGTGGATGCTCGCCAGCGCGGGCACTTCGTTTTGCAAGAGCTCCAGAAAGGCGGGTGCGTCGAGGCTGGCAAATTCTGGCGTGAATGGCCGGGCAAACACGCGCTCCACGCCCAGCGCGCGCAGGCGGCTTTCCTTGGCGGGTGCGTCGAGAATTTGTGGGATGGGGTTTTCCGGGTGAAACACGTGGCTCGGGTGCGGGGCGAATGTGTACACGGCCACTTGCCCGTCTGTTTCGCGTGCCGCCCGTAGCGCGCTGGCGATGATGGCCCGGTGCCCGAGGTGTACTCCGTCGAACATGCCGATGGCCAGGTGCGTGGGCCTTGGGTGGGTCTGCATGGGTGGGGGGTGGATCATAGCGCGTGGCTCGGCACAGCCTGCCAGACGGGCACGAGGCGTGCGCGGATGTCTTGCAGGGGCATTTTCTCCAGATCGGCCAGCGTCACGGCTTGGGAGATGTCGAGCTGGCCGGAGGCCGTGCGCCGCAGGGCCACGAGATGCGCGCCCACGCCCAGCGCCTGCCCGACGTCGTTGGCCAGCGTGCGCACGTAGGTGCCTTTGCTGCACGAGACGCGGAAGCTGGCATCGGGGGCGGTATAGTTGAGCAGAGAGAATTTGCCGACGTGGATGAAGCGTGGCTCGCGTGGCACTTCATCGCCCCTGCGCGCCAGCTTATAGAGCGGTACGCCTTGCACCTTCTTGGCGGAGAACATGGGAGGGGTCTGGTATTGGTCACCTTCCATCTTTTGCATGGCGGCGGCGATTTCCCCGGCGCCGAGACTTTCGGGCAGTGCCACGGTTGCCATGATTTCGCCGTCAGAGTCCTGAGTATTCGTCACCTGCCCCAGGCGCATAGTACCTTCGTATTCCTTGTCGCGGCTCATCAGGTATTGGGAGGCCTTGGTGGCTTTGCCGACGAGGAGGACGAGGACTCCCGTGGCCAGTGGATCGAGGGTACCGGCGTGCCCTATGCGTTTCGTGTGCAGGATGCGGCGCGCGCAGGCGACGACATCGTGCGAGGTGAAGCCCGTAGGCTTGTCCACGATGAGGATGCCGTCGAGTTCTGGGTGGCTGGAAATCATGTGCGGTGAGAAAACAGGTTTTCCACGGGGTGAAAGCGGAAAAAACGGGGCGCCTGCCCTGCCCGTGTTTATACCTGTGGTGGCGGTGTGCCGTGGCCACGTGCCATGGCGGCTTGGAGCCAGACGAGCCCGTCTGCCTCGTTGGCAAAGGCGCCATCGAGCTGCGCTTCGAATGCTGCGTCGAGCAGCAGGCGAAAGGCCGGCCCGGGTGTCATGCCGAGGTTGAGGAGGTGTCGCCCGTAGAGGATGGGTTTGGGTGCAGAGTCCTTGAGTGCGAGCGCCTTGGCGCGTTCCAGCAGCCATAGGCCTGAGGCTGCGTCGCAGGGCAGCGGCGGCCTGCCGCCGCGATCCGCCGCATCCACGCGTACGAGCCTGTCTATTCGCCCGACGCGTTGTGCCAGGCGCCTCACGGCGGCATCGCTTGCTTGTGCGCGCCAGAGCTCGCCCGGGCGCATGTGGAGCTCCACCAGTGGCAATACCGATTCGATGAGTTCTTTGTGGCGCGTCATGCGTTCCAGAAAGGTTTGTGCCAGGGGCACGCCTGCTGATTCGTGGCCGTAGGCGTGCAGGCGCCCGTCTTCTTCGGTTCGTGTGGTCACGGCTTTGCCGAGGTCGTGGCAGAGCACGGCCAGGCCCACGACGAGGTCTTCCCAGACGTCTCCTGTGCGTTGCCGGGCAAAGGCGTCGAGGCAGTGCAGGGTGTGCGTCCATACATCGCCCTCGGGGTGCCACTGGGGGTCTTGGGGCACGCCGATGAGGGCCGCCAGCTCCGGGAAGTAGCGCACCCAGCCGCAGTCCCGCAGGAAGCGCAGACCGAGCGATGGGGAGGCGCCTTTGCGGATTAATTTTGCCCATTCTTCGAAAATGCGTTCGGCGGGCAGGCCTTCGGGGGTGATTTGCCGACACAGGGCGATGGTCTCTGGCGCGGGCTCCAGCAGAAAGCGCGCCGCGAATTGCATCGCCCGCAGCACGCGCAGCGGGTCTTCGGCAAAGGCGGGCGAGGTGTGGCGCAACACGCGCCCGGCCAGGTCGCGCCTCCCGCCGTGCGGGTCCAGCAGCTCGCCGGTACATGGGTCCCAGTAGATGGCGTTTATTGTGAAGTCTCGCCGTGCCGCCGCCTCGGCGAGTGGCATTCGCGGGTCGCCCCACACGTCGAAGCCGCGATGCCCGAGCCCGGCTTTTGTTTCGCGCCTCGGCAGGCTCACGTCGATGTCGTGCCCGCGTATCTTGAATACGCCGAAGGATTGCCCTACCGAGATCACTTGAAAGTGCTGGCGCAGGGCGCCCACCAGGCGTTCCGCTTCCAAGTCGTAGACTTCGATGTCGATGTCCTTGGGCTGCGTCCCCAACAGTGCGTCGCGCACGCACCCGCCTACGAGAAGGGGGCGCCCGCCTGCTTGCGAGATTACGGCGACGAGCTCCGCCACAGTGGTCAGCTCCCCGTCAAATTTTACAAGCTCTGGCAGTTGTTCGGCATGTGTCATGGGCACGCAGAAAGGCTGCCGTTGTTGTAGCGGGCAATCGTTAAAAAAACGCCCGGATTGGGTCTCGCCGTGCACCCTTTGGGAACAAATCCGGCGTGTGTCTGTTCTCGGGTCGGGTATGAGAGTCTTCACATCTTTGTTGCTCCTCGGCGTGCTGGCTCTGGGCCATGTGCCCCCTGCCCGCACGGCGCCTATTCCTGAGGCTTCCCGTCAGGGTGGTTTCGCCATCGGCATCCAGGCCTATTCTTTTCGTCAATACTCAGCCCTTGAGGCCATTGAGCGCGCGGCGAAGACGGGTGCCAAGGTTATCGAGTTTTACGATGGGCAGCGCCTCGCGCCTGGGGAAAAGGCCGTCTTTGGCCACCATTCCAGCCTGGCAGACATTGCTCGCGTCAAAGAGGCCCTTGCCAAGCACGGCATTCGGGCGGTCAACTATGGCGTCGTCCCCATCTCCAAGAAGGAAGCCGACGCGCGCAAGGTTTTCGAATTCGCCAAGGCGATGGAGCTGTATGCCATTACCACAGAGTCCGACGGCTCCATCGACCTCATCGAAAAACTTGTCAAGGAATACGATATCCGCGTCGGTTTCCACAACCACCCTCGCCAAGGGCGCAACAAAAACTACAAGGTTTGGGAGCCCCAGTACATCCTCTCCCTTGTGAAAGACTGCGACCCGCGCATCGGTGCGGCAGCAGACGTCGGCCACTGGACGACGGATAAGCTCGATGTTGTGGCGAGCCTCAAGTTGCTTGAGGGGCGCTTGGTCAGCCTCCACATCAAGGACCGTGAGGTGGCGGGGCGCCCGGTCAAAAACGTGCCTGTGGGTTCGGGCGTCATCGCCATCGATGCCGTGCTAGACGAGTTGCAGCGCCAAGGCTTTGTGGGGAATCTCTCCATCGAGTATGAGGACAAGTGGGAAAACAATGTGCCTGAAATTACCCAGAGCGTGGCTTTCTTGCGCGGGCATCGCGCACGAAAAGAGGCTCGGGCGGGCCGGTAAAAGAGGCCTGAGCGTTACTTTTCTTTTGCTGAAAAACCCCCTCCCGAGGCTTTGTGGGAAAGCACTTCCCACTTGCAAAACGCCGCTGCGTATTTGACCTTGCCGCCTTGCCTCAGGCGTCGGTACGCCTCGACTTTTCACACGCCACACACTCTCTTCTTTTCCCGATGAAAAAACTTACCCTTCTGCCCATCAAGCCACGTGCAGCGGCGGCCACTTTCTGCGAGCCCGCCCGCCGCCCGCGTTTTGCCCGTGGCCTCCTCTTTGCCGCTGCCTCAGCCGTGATGCTGCCGGTGGCTCTTGAGGCAACGGTCAAGGATGATTTTCTCTCCACGCAGCAGCGCATCATCAGTGTTAACTGGCTGGCGGAAAACAATAGCGACGGGCAAATTTCAAACGACAGAACGGCAGGAGTTCTCCCCGTTCGGGGTGTCAATTGGAATCAGTATAGCACGGCCTTGACGGGAAGCGGCCTCAAGGACCAATCCGGGAGTGCCACTTCTGTCGGTATTACTTGGTCGGGGCGAAATGGGCTGGGTCTAAATGGGCGTTATCGGAGTGATGGCTCTCAGAACACGGGTAATGGCCAGCTAACAAAGGGGTACATCGACGATGGTGGTTCCGGCTACCCGGTGATTACTTTCTCCGACCTTCCTGGCTTTTTGAGTTCGGCGACGACCCTTGATGTTTACGTCATCGTTGCCGGGGATAGTGGGGGTGGAACGAAGAATTTTGCTCCCGTGAAGATTAATGGTACTTACTACACCAGTACCGCAGCGGGTTCGACCGTGACGGGGGACTCAGCATGGAGTGCCCAAAAATATGCAGATGGGAACTTGGCGGAAGGTGTGAGTGGGAGTTACCTCCATGCCACCCTGAACACATCCGCCATTGTTGGCGGGAGTCTTCAAATCCTCGCAGACAAAAACCCAAGCTCGTCAAGGCGCAACATTGCGGGTGTGCAGTTGGCTTGCGAGGTTTTAGATCCGAGCACGCTTGCTGATTTTTACCACTGGATGGGTGGTGCCTCGGGGACTTGGGATGCCGTGGCGACCAACTGGAAGTTGGATGGTGCAGGTGCTGACCTCGTGTGGAATCCGGCGGGCACCGCCAATGGCCTTGTCGCTGTTTTCACGAGTGACGCGAATGTCTCTCTGACTGGCACTTTGGCGGCGAAGGGGCTTTGGGTGCAAGGAGGAGATGTCGTCTTGGGCGGGGCGGGCACCTTGGCCATGGAAGGGAGCAGGCTCATCGCCGTGGATGCTGGCTCGCTGACCTTGAGTGGCACAGTTACGGGCAATCTCACCGTCAAGATAGCCGCCAATGCGCAGGTCAACATCACCAATTCTTCCACCTTGGGTATTGCGAATTTCAGCAATCTCGGCATGCTCAACATTACACGGGATGCCGGCAACCCTTACGCGTTTGGAGGCATTAGTGGTGCAGGGGTGCTCTCCCTTGGCAGCGTGAGTACAGTGGTGAACGCGTCCCAGGCGCTTACGCTCGCTGGGCTCACGGGCACGGGGAAACTCAGTAGCACGTCCAACAACCTGACTATTGGGCAGGGCAATGCAAATAGCTCTTTCAGTGGCGTCATTGACGGTAATTCCCTGGTGCTTTACAAGGTTGGCACAGGCAAGCTTGAGTTAGCTGGCACGGCCAACACCCATATCCAGACACGCATCAGCGCTGGCACCGTGAGCTTCAGCAAGGCGGATGCCCTTGGGAAGAACATCCATGCGCTCACGGCAGATTTCCAGATAGAAAACAACCCAGCCAATGCCCTGTACATGAGGGTTGGCAGCACTTTGGAGTTCATGGGGACGGATAGGGCGGAATTCATCGGCAGGATCAATATTGAAAGTCCTGTTGCTGGCACAGTAACGTTCAATGTCGTTAACCCGGATGCAGCCCTGACTGTTCACAATATTTTTATTGGATACAACGCAAACTGGGACAGAATGCTGACGAAGACGGGGCCCGGCACCTTGATTTTGGGTGCCTCGGTTTCGGCAGGAGAAGACCACAATAACTGGGCGGCATTTGAGATTACAGAGGGGGTGTTAGAGTTTGCCAAAGCAAAGAATGCAGCGACGAACATTCTGCACGCCCGAGGAGGCACAGTACATTTTACGGGTGCTTCCACGGGGCAGATAAACCCCTCCGCGACCAACAAGGTGGTTGTGTACGCTCCGGCTGCGACGCTCAGCTTGGATGGCTCCGACCAGTCTGCACCACCAACCACCGTCGAGGCAGGCACTTTCACCAACACCAGCCCGCGGACGGGGTTGCCCGCTTCTGCGCTTGGTTCCTACAGGACGCAGGAAGCAAATGGGCGTGTAGGTTTTGATTTCAGAAAAACCACAGCCGGGGTCATGACGATTGAGGGTGTAACGGTCGGCACAGGGGGTGCTGACGTCACCGGTGGCAGGATAGTTGCTTTTTCTTTTGAGGCTGGGGTGATCAATTTCAAGGACGATGGGCTGGCCCAAGGTCGCCTGTATTCCTCTGCCCCGCTCAAGATTCTTAGCGCAAATGCTTGGTTTGGTGGTACAGGCCAGCTTGATGCCTACATCGATTTAACGAATACCTACCCAGTCAACATCGGTGGCTCGCTAGATGCCAAGCCTGGCACGATCGCGTTCATGCGCGACGACACAAGCTATATCGGAACTATCAACATCGCCGGGGGCCATGCCTTCCAGTGGGGTATAGGGGGCGCGGTGGGTTCTACGCCAAGCGCCAACATCGTCATCGCAGACGCTGGCATTCTGGCCTTCAACCGGAGCAACAATCTCACTTTCGACCAACCTCTCAGTAAAGATGCTCCCGGCGCCAACGCGTGGATAGAGCAGCGCGGGGGGGGGGCTGTGACACTCGATGGGGACTACGGAGCATTCAGCGCGCGCGTGGTGATGGGCACCCTCATCAATAGCCGCTCCATTGGGCATACGGTTGTTGACGAAGGTATTTTTGAAAACCGTGGTCAGGCAGGTGCCCTGACGGTGACTGGCGGCCAAGCCTTCAATCATGCAGGCATCTCGGGCAATGTTTCCGTGACCGATGGTGTATTCACCAACCATGCAAACGTTTCGGGTGACGTTACCGTGGCTGGTGGCAAAGTTCTCAACGAGTCGAGGATTTTTGGCACCACCACTGTGGATGGCGGCAGAGTGCTCAACCAGGGTGCAGCCGATAGGGTGTTCATCAATGCGGGTGGTGTCTTCCGTCTCGAAAACGGCAGCACTGGGACGATGGGTATCAACAGCGGCGGCGTCCTCGAATTAGCCTCAGGGTCGATGGGCAGCATTGGTTTCGACACGGATAGCGCTATCGCCTTTGACCTGAGCGCGGGCGTGGTGCCCTCCGCCGTCAACGTCTCCTTCCTCGGAGACGCCGTTGCGGATTTTTCGCTCATGCTGGACAGGTTGACGAGCGGCGCGCGTATCCCGCTGTTCGACTATGCTGGCTCGCTCAACAACCCATCCCGCCTCAGCATCAACAACGCCTCGTACTACCGCCCCACGCTTACGCTGGACTTCAGCGAACCGCACAAGATCTACCTCAACGTCGCGGCAGGCAGCGTCAGCGAAAACCTTGTGTGGAACGGGGCAGGCGCGGCGGACGCGTGGAACCTCACTGCACAAAACTGGCAGCTCGCAGGCACCACGACGCCCGACTCGTTTCACTACGGGGACCACGTGTTGTTCGATGATACGGCCTCTGCTAAGGCAGTGATCCTTGAAGCGGGCAAGTATCTCGCCCAGAATGTGACCGTGCGCAATAGCGTGGGTAACGACTATAGTCTGGAGGGCCCAGGCGAAATCGTTGGCCTGACCTCGCTCACCAAGGAAGGCTCTGGGAAATTGAGTGTGAGCAATGCCAACTCCTATCGTGGAGGTACTTTCATCTTGAGCGGTGAGCTGTGGATGGAGAATCTCGCCGCACTTGGCACGGGAGACATCTACCTCGGCGGCGGCGGCGCGCTCGTCGTCACACCGTTGGGTTTTCGCCAGAACGTCATCGTGCTCGACGGGGAAACGGGCGGCCTGCGCCTGCAAGTTGACGAGCGCTACCCGGTGCCATTTTACGGCAAGGGCACCCTTAATCTGCTCGGCGATGGAAACGCGGCGAGCACGCGCTATTTCACCGCACTCAACAATGCCTTTGAAGGCACCATCGTCGTCGGACGCGGCAACTTCGTATTCGCGGGCAACGCCGCAAACTGGGGCAAGGCCGACATCTCTGCCAATGACACCACCGCAGGGGGCGGCACCTACCTGCGCTTTACGGGCATCGGGACGACGAAAGTCCATGGCTTGGTGAACATCGCCAATGCTAACATCGTCCTCAGCGGGGCGACAGTCGTGGACATCGTGGGTGAGCCAGGTGTGGGTGGCAGGCTGTCTCTCCAGAGCGGCTCCAGCGATGATGTGCGGGTCGAGGCTCCGGTGGTCGTCGGCGGCAACACTGCGGGCCTGACCTCCTCTTCCGGAAAGCTCATTATTGATACCAACGGGCGAAATGTCGTTTTCAACACCGCACGCTTGGTGGATTCTGCCAATGGCGCGTTGACTGTGATCAAAGAGGGAGCAGGCAGAGTGTCAGGTGTTTCCATGGACTACACGGGCGGTCTTATCGTGAACGGAGGGGAATATGTGCTCAGTATCGGCGGTTGGCGGAACGTGGCGGGCAACGACGTCACCATCAACAACGGTGCTGTTTTCACAATGGAAGGTGCGTCTGATATTGGGGTCGGCACTGATGGTGTACCCTCGGGTACGGTACTTCGCACCCGATGGAACATCAACGAAGGCGGTTTACTTTATGTTGGTGGAACGACTGCCCGCGCGGGCATAAGCTACGGGCACGTGACGCTCAGGGGTGGGCAGCTTGTGCTGGACGTGAGAAACTCCTCTCAGGGGACGAATGATTGGAATAACACGTTTACTCAGGATGTGGTGGTCGATGGCGACGTGACGTCCCTCGTTACCTACTGGTCGCAAGGCCCCAACACGGCCTGGGATGTTTTTAACCTTTGCCAGAATAACGGTGGCACTAGTGGTCGAAATGGTACGACGACCTTTGATGTGAAGCGTGACGCTCTTGATGGCTCTCCGGGTCTCATCGTGGAAACGCGGCTTAATCGAAACACGTCGGGGGCCGGCAATCTGCGGAAGATCGGCCCGGGCACAATGGTACTCACCAACTCCTTGAACAGCTACGGCAACACAAGCATCGATGAGGGGACGTTGCAGGTGGGCTATGCCGGGCAAACAACGGTGAAGAATAACCAAGGGCTGGTGGAGACGCACTCCCACAACAGCTCCAGCGGGAGCCTCGGTGCATCTGGCACAACTGTCACCATCGCGAGCGGGGCCAACCTGATCATAGACCTCTCGGCGGGCAGTTTCGGGCAGACGTTTTCCGGCGCGGGAAATTTGGAGAAGCGGGCGTCCTCGTACTCCGGCGGGGATGTGACGCTCAGCAATGCGTCGGCCCTCACGGGGAACATCGCAGTGCGCAGAGGTGGGCTGTTGCTCACCGCAGCAAGCCCGATGACTCTGAGCGGCAACATTGAGGTAGAGAACGGCGCGTGGCTGAAAATCACTGGCAACACGAACCTCTCCAAGGCGAACAGCACCTCCTACGCCGGGCACACGCTGGGCGCGCTCTTTTCGGGATCAGGTGGCCATGACGTCGACTCCAAGCTTATCGTCTCCAACGGGCACACCCTGCGCGTGGGCGGCGTGAGCACCGTCGAGGAACTGTCCGTTGCCGGGTTGGAGCTGAACGGCGCAAAGCTGCAGTTCTACTACGGCGAAGGAGATGGCGCGGGGACGGACGTGATAAATGTCGGTGGAGCGCTCACTTTGACCGACGTCAATGTCATCGCCTTGGGCGACGGCGTGAACCCGACCGCCTGGGTGAATGGCGAGGTTACGCTCATCAAGACGACGGGCACCGTGACGCTCGCCGACATCGAAAATCATCTGCAGTTGGACATCACGGGGATCACGAACCCCGAAATGAGCGTCCTGACTTTGAAGCCGGATCTCTCGGGCAAGAATGTCATGCTCCAGGTGGCCGTGGCCACGGACGTGTTGACATGGAGTGACACGGCGGATGGGCGGTGGGCTGTGAGCGACGGCTATCGCTGGCTATCACAAAACACCGGCGTGAATGTTGAGTATGTGCAGAACGACGGGACAATCGCCGTGCGTTTCGACGACATGAACAGTATTTCGCGCAACGTGGTGATGACTCAATCACTCGCGCCGTTCTCCGTCACTTTCGCTGGCGTGGACACCTACACGCTCACCAATGGCACTGGCGGCAAGCTGGAGGGCCTTGCCGCGTTAAACAAGACGGGCAATGGCCTCCTCATCCTCAGGAGCGAGGACGGCTCGCTCAACGAATTTTCGCGCAACGTCACGGTCAGCGGTGGCGTGCTTGAGCTCACAGGCGACTATAAGCTCATGGGTGACGAGGGTGTTTTCAACAGCTCCAATGTGTTGCAAAATGTCGCTGCCGCCGCCAGCCTCATGGGCGCGAGTTCAGCGAAATATCCCTTTGCCATAAGCAATGGGGCGACGCTGCGCTTCAACGGCAACGTCGGCAATGCCACCAGCAGCAACCGCACCTTCCGTGTGGGCACGGGCGGGGGCATACTCGAAATCGCCTCGACGGGAGCGGACACGCGCGTCTGGTTTCAGGGCACCGCGAACCGTGAGCTCGCGCACAGCGGTGTGGGTGCCCGCTCATTGACGCTCGCTGGCGCAGGCGGGCAGGATGGCTTTACTGTGGACGCCACTGGGCGTGCCACAGCCATTTCCGGTACGACGGCGGGCGGCATCATGGCCCTTGCGATGGGAGATGGCGGCAGCACCGCGCCTCTCACCATCGAGAAAACGGGTACAGGCGTGTGGCACCTCACCGGGAACAATACTTTCACCGGGGGCGTCGTTTTGCACGAAGGCCTGCTGGCAGTGTCTGCGGGGAGCGCGCTCGGTGCTACAACTGCGCCGCTCGTTTTCAACGGCGGCAGCCTCGTCAACGCTGTGCACAGCGCAGATGGCTCGACGTTGCTCGACGGCGTGGCGGACAACTTTACCATTGCTCACCCGGTTTCTGCGGAGGGTGGCGGCGGATTTCTCGTGCTCGACGGAGGTGTTGGGAAAAACAGTCTCACTTTGAGCGGCACGATCAGTGGCACGGGTACCTTCGGTAAGAGCGGTGCGGGGATACTCCACCTCACTGCCAACAGCAATGCGTTCACCGGGGGTGTGCACATCCACGACGGGCAAGTCGTAGCGCGCCACCAATATGCACTGGGTCGGAGCCTCGTTACCGTGGAGCCAAGCAGCAGCGGAGGCGCGGGCCTAGTGTTGGGAGCCGCCAATGTGGTCGTGGGCGTGCTCGCTGGCAGCGGCATCGTGGAGACCGGCATCACCACCCAGTCCCAGCTCACCTTTGATGCGCCTGTCAACGTGACAGCGGATTTTCAAGGTACCTTGCGCGATGGCACGGGCCCGCTCCGTCTCGTCAAATTAGGCTTTGGCACGCAGCGTCTCTCCGGGGCCAACACTTACAGCGGCGGTACCCAAGTAGGCGTGCTTACGGGCACGGTGACGCAAGATGGCGGCACGCTCCGTCTGGGCCATCTCGATGCGCTGGGGGACAGCGCGGCCAGCACCAGCATCATCAGCGGCGTGCTCGACATCGCCGGGCTGGATTTCTCGGCCACCCAGAGAGAGGTCTCTCTCGACGGTACCAGCGCGAGCATCGCGGACAGCTGCGGTAGCTACACGCAGGGCTCGGGCACCTCTGTTTTCCCGCACTTGCAGCTCAATACAGACGGCATTGCCCGGGGCGATGGCACGACAGCCTTCTCTGCCGTGAACGGACAACACCAGCTCAGCCTCATGGCCCTCGCAGGCGCCGTGAACGCGCCAGTCTTTACCGTCACAGAAACCAGCACGCTCGACGTCGGCAGTTTCTTCGTGAGGGCAGGGGCGACCTTGTGCATTGAGGGCACGGAGCGCATCAACGCGTCCGTGGGCCTGCGCTTCGACGGTGGCACGCTCCTACTCGGCGCCGGGGTGATGCAGACTGTTTCCGACGTCAGCAGCACGGGCTCGCTGGGTGTCGTGCGTGGCTACGGCACATTGCTTCTCAATGGCAGCGCGCCTGGCTTGCCCGTGAAGGAATTTGGTGTCGAACTCCAAGAGGTGGCGAACCTCACGCTCAACAGCGGCTCCCTGCAGCTTACGCTGCCTGCCTCGACGAGCGGCGTTATTTCCGCTGCTAATTATAGCACCCTGCTGATTCCTGTGGCGGTGGATCCGCTACAGGATGTTTTTGGCCAGGCCCGCCTCGCGCTGGACAACGGGACAGTGCAGTTCACCGCTGGTGGCGATGTGCGGCATGATTTGATTTTCCGGGGCGCTGAAGGCCATTTACGGGCCACCGGCACTGCGGATCTTTCCATTGAGGGCTCGCTTTTTTACGGCGCGTCCGTCGCCAGCTATAACTTCTATCTCGAAGGCGAGAGTCAAGCGGTCAACACATTGTCCGTCTCGCTCTTTGACCCCGTCTGGTCTGTCGGTTCGCTGTCGCTCACCAAATCCGGGCAAGGTGTCTGGGTGCTTGGCGGCGCGGGTGTGACGAATATCTACACGGGCGTGACGACTGTCTTGCAGGGCACGTTGCGCCTCGGCTCGGATGATGCCGTGCCAGCCACCTCCACCGTCTCCCTCGGCAGTGCGGGCACGGCGGGTGTGCTCGATCTCGCTGGGCACAATCTTCGTCTGACCCACCTTGGCGCGAGCGCGCGTGCGGGCAACGCCCTTGTCAACTCAGACGGTGTTTCTCCCGTTCCCGTTTTCACTTGGGTCGTGAATGAGGCCCAGTCCTTCACGGGCGACCTTGGGCAGGGCACGGGCAGGCAGTTCGATTTTGTGAAAACGGGTAGCGCTGTCCTATCCCTGCACGGCAGTTCCAATTACCGGGGCGACACCTACGTGCGCGAAGGACTCTTGGAGCTTACCACCGAGGCCTCGCGCCCCAAGGGCCAGCTTCTCTCCGTCTCGCCGGGCGCGCAAGTTGACGTACGTCAGGTTGTGAGAGGCCTCCATCTCGCGCCGGGCCAGACTCTTGCTGCGGGCTCAGGGGACACGACAAGCACTTGGGATTTGCTCGGGGACTGCGTTCTCGAAGGCGGAGGTATCGTGGTCGGGGACGCCTCCAGCCTCGCTGCCTTGGAGAGCTCCCACGTCTTGCGCATCAATGGCGTGCTCGCCATCACCCAGGACTCCCACATTGGCTTTGCGCTTGATACCGCGCCCGGTGGTTCGAGTTCTGTCATCAAGGCAAACATTCTCCAGGTGGACGCCGCTGTCAGGCTGGATTTGACCCTTGCCGGACCTTTCCTTTTGCCGGGTACCTACACGCTCATTGAGTATTCGGGCTTCTCTGGGGACTTCACGAATTTCCACTACGAGGCGAGCGCTGTAGATCCGCGCTACACTTTTTCGATATTGGACAACTCTGCTGTGTCGCGCCTCCAGCTGGTTGTGGACTCCGTCACGGCGGGCGTGGGTGTGCGTGTTTGGGACGGTTCTGCTGGGAATACTTGGAATACGGCGGACGCGTATTTCCTGCAAGGCGGCGTACCCGTTGCCTACGAAAACGGTGCCGCCGTCATCTTCAACGACTCTGCCTCAGCCTTTAATATTTCCGTGCAGGACGCCGTCATCGGCGGGGTCACATTCAACAGTAGCCAAGACTACACGGTCGGTGGCGCGCCCATCTCGGGCGAGGGCTACATTGAAAAACGCGGCACGGGCAGCCTCACCCTCACGAGTGAGAACAGCTATCGCGGCGAATTGGATCCCAATACGAGTGAGCGCAAGGCTGCCACCGTCCTTGCCCAAGGCACGCTTATCCTCGGCCACGACAAGGCGTTGGGCCCGGACGCGCTCCTCATCACCGGCGGCATACTCACCACCGATGGCGTGCCCTTGCGTGCTTTGGCAAACGAGGTCGTCTTCGCCTCCAGTGCTGTGGGCACTCTCGCCACGGATGTTTCGAGCACTCTTTCGCTCAGTGGCATCCTGCGCACGCAGGGTTCGGGTGTGGCCGTTCTCCAGAAAACGGGCGACGGTACTCTGCAATTGGGTGGCGATGCATCGGGTTTCCACGGCAACCTTAACGTCTCTGCGGGGCGCATCCTGTTGCGCAATTCCATCGACCTCTCGGGTGCGCTGCTCCAGCTCGACGCGGGTGCAACGCTTGAGCTCTCGGGCTCTGTGGGTGCTCTCACCTCGCGCCTCGGCGCCCTTGTGGGTGAGCAGAGCTCCATCGTCCGTTCCTCTCTCGCGGGCACGGCCACGCTTGAAGTGGGCGCATTGGGTCAGGACTCGACTTTCTCCGGCACTTTCGAAAGTTCAGCGAACACCCTCTCCATTGTCAAGACGGGTAATGGCGTCCTCATCCTTTCCGGGGATAACTCGGGCCTTGCCGGGACGGTTACTGTCTCCCAAGGCACACTTCAGGTCGGCGATGGCCGTGACGGGTCGATGCTGGCGGGCAGCATCGACATCGCGTCAGGTGCGCGCTTTGTCTTGAACATCGCCGATAATGTGAGCCTCGCCCAGCTCGTCTCCAGCCAGGGCGTTTTTGAAAAACGCACGGAGAACGAGTTGGAAATTCTCAGCCCGAACGATTTGCTCAATGGTACTTTTCTCATCAGCGAGGGCTTGGTGGTGGTGGATGCGGCCGGGACGTTAGGCCATGCGGCCATTGAGAACAACGCGCGCCTTGATATGCGCCGTGACGACAGTTACGCGTTCGACAACAACATTTCTGGCGCGGGTGTGCTTTCGAAAAATGGGCGCGGTATCGCGACCTATTTTGGCTCACACACGGGCACGGGGCAAACGATTCTCGCTGCGGGTTCCTTGCAATTCGGCGATACGGCACGTGTCTTTAACCAGCAGCACCTCGCGTCCGTCGCGACAGAGGCGGGCACGACACTTCGCTTCGCTCCCGCTACTGGTGGGATGCTCAAGGTTGGGAGTGTCACAGGGCAGGGTTATCTTGAAAAAGTTGGCGGTGGCGTGGCCCAGCTTATTGGCCTCGTGCAACTGCATAATGCGGCCAATCACGTGGACATTGAAGTGCGCGAGGGCACGCTGAGCTTCGGCGATGGCGACGGGCGCACGGGGCGGCCCGCTTTGACTGTGGAGAGCACAATCAACGTTCTTGGCGCAGGGACGCTCATGGTGGCTCGCAGCGGTATCACGACCTTGAGGCAAACGCTGTCCAGCGTGGGCCTCATTGAAGCGCGCGGCGATAACAACGGCAATGCGCATCTCGTCCTCGCAAGCCCGGATAACCAGATCTCTGGCACAATGAATGTCCGCCGTAGCGCCATTGTACAGGTGGGTGACGTGGCTGCTCCGGGAAGCCTCAACGGCGCTGCTGGCACTTTGCCGATCGCCGTGACTCTCGACCAATATGCAGTGCTGCGCTTCACCAACCCGGTCTCCGGCGAGACGGGCTCTTCTCTCCAGCTGTCCAGTACAGAGTTGGGCAACGGCACTCTCGAGTACAACGGTGGCGGCACTTTGTTGTTCAACAGCCAGGTTACTGGCGCAGGCAATGAGTTTACGGGAACGCTGCGCTCGGCGTTTGGCACTCTTGTCGTGGATCTCGACACCTTGCCACGCACCCTCACGCTTGATGCTGTAGGTTCCGGAAACCTCTTTCTCGGCGCAAGCCAGGACACGGTGTTGAATGTGAACCTCGGAGACGGAAACGGCGTGGTGACGCTCGGCGTGAAGGACGCTGCGGCACCGCTCAAGTATGAGCTCGCCGGGGAGCGCTCTTTCAACGGCACGCTTGCTGTCGGCGCTCACGCCACCCTGCATCTGGTGGACGGCTTTGCTGCGGCGAACGACTCGCAGGCCTGGGCTTCGCCGGGCCTCACTGCCAAAACTTTTCTTGTCAACAGTGGCGCTTCGTTGACGGGTAGCGGCACGATCAAAGGCAACCTGCTCAACGCTCTTGGTGCAGTCTTCCACCCGGGAGATGATGGCCTCGGGCGTGTTAATGTCTCAGGCAATTTTTACAATGATGGCGCTCTCGTTGTGGCCTTGCTTGGCGCGGACTCTTACTCGACGGTGCATTATACTGGCAGCGCCGTGTTGGGTAGCACGAGCTCACTCAACATCAAAGTGACGCGGCAGACCTTTGACTTACTTTCCGCCGGGCAGGACCTCCATTTCCTGCGGGACGAGGATCTCAACGATGGCTTGCAAACCGTGTTGGGCAATTTCTCCCAGGAGAACATCTCCCTCCTTATCACCGATGAGTACGGCAGCGTGCTGGAGACGCGCACCGGCTCCTGCCTCTCCTATAACGCGGGAGACGGGGGCCTCCACCTGATGTTTGCCAACAGCCTCAGCAGCATCCCGGGAGTGCATTTGCACAAGGGCCTCAAAGACTACGAGCGCTACGTCAACGACCTCCTGCAAGGGCGTTTCCCTGTGCCCGCAGGAGACTCGAACCCAGTCACCATCGTCAGCGGCTTGCTCGGGGCGGATAATGTGAACCGTGCTTTTAATGCGGCATCCCCGGCAGGCTTGGCTAGCATGGCAGCAATGCCGATTGCCATGGCGCACGACACGTCGGACACGTTGAGCGAACACTTGGAGGCAATGCGCTTCTCACGCCCGATGACCGCAAACCACGAAACGCCCCAGCCCTACATCGCGGGCACGGGCAGCTTTGTCCGCAACGGCAGCGGCAGCGAAAACCCGGCCTTCAACCACCAGACCTACGGAGCCATCGTCGGCCTCGACCAGTTTCTTGGTTCCCAGTGGCTTGCGGGCCTCGCTGTGGGTTATTCGCACGGCAACGCGGACATGGCCTACCAGGCCGGGCGTGTTGCTCAGGACAGTATGCGTGCCGCCATCTACTCCACCTACATGCTCGCCGATCGTTGGTATGTCGAGGCCTCCCTCTCCGGTGGTTATAGCCACTACAGCGTGAAACAGCAGGCGCTGTCGTTTGGGACAGCCAAGGCCAGCCCGGACGGCTTCGACTTCGGCGGCTCCATCTCCACCGGAGCCATCTTCTCGCTGAACAATCGTGTCCACTTCACGCCACACGTGGGGTTGGAGTACGTCTATGCCTCTGTGGAATCGTTCTCGGAAAAAGGAAATGCCGCCGACTTGTGCGTCGAGGGCTTCCATCAGGACTCACTCCAGGCAAGAGTCGGCTTCGGCGTAAGTTGGCTCGTGCCCACGATGGCAGATTTCACGCTGCGCCTCGCCTTCGACTTCTCGCTCTCGCACGAATTGCTCGACCCGGATGTGCAGCTCCAAGCGCGCTTCCGCTCCGACACCACAGGCAACAGCTTCCGTAGCGAATTGCCCTCAGTGGCAGAGACCATGCTGAAACTTGGGCCAACTATTGATGTGGGCCTCACACAAAACATTTCCCTCTCGCTGAGCTACCGCCTCGGGTATGACCTCGAAAAACAACAAGCGCACCATGTGAACGCTGGCTTCCGCGTTCGTTTCTAACAGCAAAAAACGCAAAGCATGAGAAAAATAGGCATTCTAAACGGACCTAACCTTGGTCGCCTCGGGCGCCGGGAACCCAGTGTCTATGGCAAGCAAAGCCTTGAGGAACTCGAAAGAGCTCTGCGAGCGGATGCGCAAACCCTCGGTGTCTATATCGAGTCTTTCCAATCGAACCACGAAGGCAAGCTGATCGACCAGATCGAACGTTGGACAGACGCTGGCTTCTATGGAATGATTATCAACCCGGGTGGGTTGACACACACGAGCATCGTTCTCCGCGATGCTATTTGCGCCAGCGGGCTCACCGTTGTAGAAGTGCACATCTCCAACATCTACCGGCGCGAAGATTTTCGCCAAAAATCCCTCAGTGCGGGTGTGTGCGTCGGAGTGGTCTCAGGCCTAGGCATGGACGGTTACCACGCCGCCCTCTACCACCTTGGTACACGCTCTTCCTCCCGCCATCATCACTGACAGGGAAAACCCCGTCGGCACACGCAATCGGCCAAACGGAACAAGCAGGCACTTCTCCTGTCACCCCCCCCGGGGGGAACTTCTCACAGACCAACAACTTTTTCCTGACAACTATGAAAAAACCAATCTTGTCGCGTCGCGACTTCGTGAAAAAAGCGAGCCTCGCTTCGGGGCTCCTCATTCTGCCCAGCGGCTTCCTGCGCGGGCAAACTGCGCCCAGCAGCAAGGTGAACGTCGCAGGCATTGGCGTCGCCGGGATGGGCGCGGGCGATATCCAAGGCATTAATGGCACAAAGGGAGCGAATATCATCGGTCTCTGTGACGTAGATAGCCAAAGGCTGAAAAACGCGCAAGGCCGTTATCCCGGAGCAGCGATTTTCGCAGACTACCGAGAGATGCTCGACAAACTTGGTGACAAGATAGACGCTGTCTCCGTTTCCACGCCCGACCACACCCACTTCACTGCCGCCTACGAAGCCATCCAGCGAGGCAAGCACGTCTATGTGCAAAAACCACTCTGCCACACCGTTGACCAAGTGCGCCGCCTGACGGCCCTCGCCGTCGAGAAAAAAGTTGTCACTCAGATGGGCAACCAAGGCAGCTCGAGCGCCCATCTTCGCACGGCGAAAGAGTGGTACGACCTCGGCCTGCTCGGCGACGTTTCTCTCGTGGACGCTTGGTCGGATCGCCCCAAAGGCGGCGGTTGGCCCCAAGGCATGAAGAAGTTTCCCCCGACCAAAGCCCCCCCCAGCACTTTGGATTGGAAACTCTGGCTCGGTCCCGTTGCCGACCGTCAATACAGCCCGGAGCTACACCCCTTCAAATGGCGTGGCTACTACGACTACGGATGCGGTGCCCTCGGCGACATGGCCATCCACCTCATGTATGATGCCTATTTTGTCCTCGATCTCACCGCCCCCACCAAGATCGAAGTGGATGTTCCTGACAAAAGCGAAATCGCTTTCCCAACTGCCAGTACCGTCACCTTCCACTTCCCGGCCAACGACAAGCGAGGCCCGGTAAAGTTCGTCTGGCGGGATGGCGGACGCAAACCCGATGTGCCTGGCACCGCCATAGGCGGAAATGGTAGCTTGTTGCACGGCAAGAATTTTGTCCTTTCCCTCAGTGGTTGGGGCCAAATCTTTCAACCATTAGTGTCAAACGACGAACGCGCACGCCTCGTTCTTGAAGGCAACAAAATCAAAGGAAAGTATCCGCGTTTCGCCCCCCACTACAAAAGCTGGATAGACAGCATCCGCAAGGGCACTGCAGTCGCCTCCGACTTCCGTACTGCCGGTCCCTTCGCCGAAATCATTCTGCTCGGCGTAATCGCACAGCGCGTTGGTCGCACCCTCAACTGGGATTCCAAGGCAGGCTTGTTCATCAACGACCCAGAGGCCAATCGCCTCCTCAAGGCCGCACAACCCACCGCAGGCTTCCTCGCCTAATCTTACCTGCGCAGGCATTAGACAGCGAGGCAACCAAGCAGCAAGCAACGGACAAGGAGCCCCCTACGGGCTCCTTTTTTTGACTATGCGCGGAGAGACTAGACTTGTTGTGATATTAGAGCAGTCTCTTATTCCACAACTGCCCTATTGATGCCGCTGAAGACGCCCAAGAGGGTGAAGGTTGGATAGTCATGTTGAGATATAAGCGCTCGTCTCAATAACTCAAAAAACACATCAAATTTCTGTCTCAAAATGATAGTTTTTGACAACTTTCGGGCCTCTTATTGGCACTTGCGCACAGTGAAAAATCTTTATTGAGACTGGAATAATATCCCAACACGTCTATTATTTTCAGTCTCAATAGGAATTTTTCACCGTCTGTAAGAGAGAAGAGGACGATCGGATAAATCTGATGGATCGGCCTGATCTGGCGGTGTTGGATCTTTCCCTTGGGTTTATTTTTTTTGGAGGAGCCAGAGGAAGAACGGGCCGCCGATGATGGCGGTGACGATACCGATGCGGAGGTTGCTGGCGAAGTGACTAGCGATGTCACAGGCGAGCATGAAGGTGGCGCCTGCGAGGAGGGAGAGCGGGATGAGGAGGCGGTGTTCGGCGCCTGCGAGGAGGCGTAGGATGTGTGGGACGATGAGGCCGACAAAGCCTACTGTGCCGACGACTGCGGTTGCGAGGGCGGTGAGGATGGTGGAGAGGATGAGGAGATGCCGTTGGAGGCGTTTTACGTCCACGCCGAGGCTTTGTGCTTCGGCTGTTCCGAGGCTCAGCAGGTCCATCGGTCGCCCGAGTGGGCAAAGGAGGATGGCTGCGAGGAGGATGGGAGTGGCGACGACGACGTGTTCCCATGTGCGGTTTTCCAGGCCGCCGAGGAGCCAGAAGATGATTTGTGCGTTGCGTTCGTGGGAGAGGATGGAGTCAGAGAGGATGTAGCTTGTCACGGCGCCGAGCATGGCGTTGAGGGCGACTCCGGAGAGGAGGAGGCGCTCGGTGCTTGTGCCGTGTCGTGCGAGCGTCATGACGAGGAGGGTGGAGGCGAAGGCGCCTGCGATGGCGGCGGCGGGGAGCAGGAAGAGGGATTGGGTGGTGAGGCCGAGGGCGATGATGCAGACGGCTCCAGTGGTGGCGCCGGCGCTGACACCGATCAGGCCTGGGCTGGCGAGGCTGTTGCGAAAGAAGGCTTGCATGATGAGACCGCTGGAGGCAAGGGCGGCGCCGCTGAGAAGGGTGACGATGAGGCGTGGGATGCGCATTCCCCAGAGGATGTTGATGGCGAGGGTAGCGTCGTTCCCTGTGTTGTTGTGCAGGAGGCCGTCCCAGAGTTGGCTTGGGGTGAGGTGGATATCTCCGGTGGCCAGCGAAATTATGGCGAGGGTGACGAGGAGGAGGGCGGTGCCTGGGAGGAGAGTTTTGGCGTGGGTGTGCATAGTACGGTGGTGGGGTGGCCGCCGTTAGCTTCGAGAGAGGGTGGGGTGCCCTTGTCGCCCTCGCTGAGCCTGCGTGCCACGCTTAGGGGGGGGGGGAGGAGCTGCAGGGGTGAAGGGTGGTCAGGAGAGGAACTTTTTGTTCTGGTCGTCGGAGGGGTCTTTTTTGTCCTGATTTTCTTCGCCGAGTGTTTTGCGCCCGTACTCGTCCACACCGCGGAAGAGGTTGTGGAAAAATGCGGTGAGGGTGACGCTGAGGCTTAGGAGGTCGCTGTTGCTGAGTTCGAGGGTATCGCCAGCGCGGAAGGCGCGGCGGGTGTCGACGATGCGGACTTCGGGTTGCTGGTTTTCGGTGCCGCGTGGTGGGTGGTTGATTGTCTGGACGGTTTTGAATTCGAAGACGAGTTCGCCGTCCTCGTTTACGTCTTCCGGGGTGATGCTGCCGTTGCGTGCCATGAGGACTCGCAGCCCGACGGCGATTGCGATGATGGCGTCTTCGGTCTCGCACATGATGTCGAAGTCTTTTTCGAAGCGTTCGAATTTTTCATTCAGTGGGGCGCGTGTGAACGCGTCCATTGCTTCGGAGACTGCTTTGTTGGCGGTGTCGGCGCCGACCTTTGCGGTTTCCTGATTGCGGATGAGCTGGCAGAGCAGGTAGCAGTTGTCCATGCATGCCGAGGCCATGTTGAGGAGGTCGTTGAGGGTCTGGCGGAAGAGGAGGCCGCGTGCGTAGGCTTGTACTTGGGCGAAGTCTTGGTGCATTTGGGGCACGGGCATGAGCTTTACTTGGCGGGCGAAGGTTTCGTATTGCTCTGTTTTGACCTGCTGGGCGGCTGCCATGTTGTAGGCGAGGAGGTCGAATTGGCGCTGCAGGGCGCTGAGGAAATTCTGGCTGATGGACTTCAGGCTGATGACTTGTTCCTGTGGGTCTTGGTCGGTGGACATGTTATTTGGTTTGTTTTTGGGAAAAGGTGTTCGTGCAGCAAATGCGCATTATCCGTTGGGGAAAGGCTAAAATGTTTCTGTGGGTGAAAATACGCAGTTGAGTGTGGGCTTGGGGCTTTGGGGCTATTTGTGCCAGCCTTTTTCTTCTTCTGTCTGAGGGAGGTTGCGGGTGAGTAGCATGGTTTTGATGTCGGCGAGGAGTCGTTCGCGGTTTGGGGTGAAGATGAAGCGGTCGCTGGCGAGGCGATCGATGGCTTCGTTGAGGATGTAGCGTGGTGGGCGGCGGGCATCGAGGAATTGTGTGAGGTGTTCTCCGAGCGTGCTGGCACTCTCGGTTTTGAGGTCCATTTTGACGAGTTCGAGGAGGATGCTTTGGTTTTGCTTATTGTTTTCGTAGGCGATGCGAAGGATGTCTTTGGCTTCGTTGGGGCGGTTGAGTTTGAGAAGGCGGCGGGCGGTGGCGACGACCATGGGCATGGGCATGGGGAGGACATCCTTTTCCATGATGCGCCTGAAGGCGACCTTGCCGAGTTCGTCTTTGCCGCAGGAGAAGTCGGTGATCATGCGGAGGATGTTGAAGCTTGTCCGGAGTTCTTCGTTATTCTTATACCAAGTGGGGTTGAAGTGCAGGATGTTGCTGATCTGGTCGAGGGCGGCGGAGGTATTGCCTTTGGAGAGGTTCGTTTCGATGAGGAGTAGTTGGAAGCGGGCCAAATTGGGGAAGCGGTTTTCGTAGGCGAGTGTGCTGATGCGGTCTTGCAGGGCGACGTCGCCAGCGTCAGCTGAATAGCTCCCGAGGACAAGCATGGCGCGCTCATTGGAGGCGAACTTGGAGATGATGGTGTTGATGAGGGCCTCGCGTCTGGGTTGGTCGGTTTCGCTGGTGAGGAGGGAGAGCTGGTAAATGTACGCCTTGTAGTCCGTTGGCTGCGAGGCTGCAATGGCTTTCAGGGTTTCGAGGGCGTCTTCTTTTTTGCCCTGTTCCCAGAAGAATCTGGCGAGTTGGTAGAGGAGGTGATCCCGCCCTTCTGTGCCGGCGCGGATGTAGGTGAGGAGTTTGTTAATGGCGCGTTCTTGCTGGCCGTTTTCCCAGATGATCTGGATGTGGAGGATGAAGCCCTGTACCGTGCCCAGAAGTTGGTTCTTTTCGAGTACAGTGTTGGCTTTTTCTAGTTCGCCGCGCTGGAAAAGCGCTTGGGCGTAGGCTGTGGCGAGGCCGATACGGAGCTCGGTGTTGAGGCCAGACTCTGGCAGGTAGCGCTCGGCAAGAGCGATGACGCGTTTGTCTTGATCGTATTTGAAACAGAGTTGAACGTAGCGGGCGAGATTTTTGGGGGCACTTTCCTTGTTTTGCATGATGTAGGGGATGGTGCGGTCGAGGGCGACGAAGGCGCTGTCTATGCGGAAGAGTATTTCTGCAAACACGTAGGCGGCCTCAAATTGTGCTTCGATGTTGGACGGGGCTAGGTCGGCGCCTTGCAGGATGGTGTAGATGTTTTTATTCCCGCTGCTGGCGAGCATGTTGCCGAGTTTCTCGCGTTGGCCAAGGCGCACATTTATGATATATTGGTCGAGTTCTTGGGGGAGGAAGGAGAAGCTTGTGAAGGGGATGCGGTTGGGGATGGCGTAGATGAACATGTCTGGAAGGCTGGTTTCCTTGCATTTGAGATAATAGCGGTGCATCCAGTAGAGGTAGCCGACGGTGCCGAGGTAGGCAGTCGCGAGGACGATGGCTCCGAGGGGTAGGAGCAGTTTCCAACGTGGGCGCAAGACCCACTCCCCGCCTCTATTTTTTATATAATGTGCCAGCCCCCAGAAGGCTTTTTGTCGGATTTTTTGAGAGGCTTTCTTTTTCTTTCGTCGCTTGTCCTTTTTCTTAGGGCGCGTGAGTACGCCACTGGCCTTGGCAGCGTCATCTTTTCTTTTTTTGATCTTGTTTGAGCCCTCGAAATCTTGGGGCACTTGCGTACTTACCTCACTCATGGACAGGTGGTTTACGGGGAGGCAAGAGGGGCGCAAGCGTGTTTTCGCAGAAAAACTTGCGCAAGAGGGTTCCGGTGAATTTCGGTGCAGGAGCGTTGTTTTTTCCCTGCTCTCGTGGAGGCTTCTGGGGAAATTGTTTGCATGATCGTAACATTCCCTCAATGAAAACGACGTTTTGTCCGGATAAAGTCCGGCTGTAGTAACTGATATCACTGACATGCCACCAGACGACGCGAGAGGATCAGCAACCGGAACCAACCCTACACTTGTCATCGGCAGAGCCCGGCGGCGCTTTTTGGGGCTCACACTCGACAACGTTATCCAGGGCTTTTTTGGAGGAAATGCCCTTGCTGCCATTATCGTCCTCGGCCTCATCGTGATTTTCCTTTTTCGCGAGGGCGGGGAGTTCTTCGGGCAAAACCAGCACAACCTTGAGGTTTACCGCAAAGCGGGTCTTGAGTACGTGGACTACATGCGTCGGCAGGAGGGTGGGCATGCTGTGTTGAATCGGCAGTTGCTGGAGATCCGTCGCGAGGCTTTTGCCTCCTTCATCTCGGGCAAGGCGGGGCAGGGTACGCTCTCGCCGGAGGCAGCGAATGCGCGCCTAGCCGAGTTCGACCACTTTTCCGAGAAATTTTCCGACGCCGTTATGCCCTTGCGCACGCATGTTTCGGAACTGGGTGAGCTGGCGGTTGAGACGAAGACGCGTTTCGCCGTCAGCGAGGACAGGAAAACCCAGCGCGCCCAGCTATTGGCTGTCGGGAAGGGGGGGGAGGCAGCAAAGGTGCTCATTGAGGAAGTGGACTATCGCGCCGCCCTCGCGCCCATTCTCGCCATGTGGGGTGACTACCAGAGGATCAACCGCGAGCTGGCGCGCCAGCTTGAGACATTGGTGGTCGAGATGCCACTTGCGCCCATTCCCAGCCTTGTGTCGCAGATGGCAGAGTTCAAGCGTGGTGTACAGGGCTATGTTGCCACTTTCCCAGATGTTGAGCGGGAGCTGCAGGCGTGGAATCACTCTGCGCCGATAGGTTGGCACGAGAGTTTCACGTCGTTTATCTTTGGCTACGAGTGGCTCACGGCCAGCTTTTGGCAAGATTGGTATGGCATTTTGCCCCTTCTCGCAGGCTCGGTGCTCGTCTCGCTCATCGCGCTTTTCATCTCCGTCCCCTTCGCCATTGCTGCGGCGGTATATGTCAACCAGATCGCCCGGCGGAGCGAGCAGCGTCTCATCAAGCCAGCCATTGAGTTCATCTCGGCCATACCGTCCGTTGTGCTTGGTTTTTTTGGCATCGTTGTGCTGGGGCACTACGTCCGCAGCCTCTCGCAAGAGCCATGGCTGAGCTGGGTGCCGGGCTTCCCGGTGATTGAGCGCCTCAACGCGTTGACGGCCGGTTGTCTGCTCGCGCTCATTTCCATCCCGGCCATTTTCACCCTTGCTGAGGATGCGCTCAACAACGTGCCGTCGGCTTTGCGTGAGGCGTCGTTTGCGCTGGGTGCCAGTCGCATTCAGACGATGTTGCGCGTGATCATGCCGGCGGCTGTGTCCGGTATCATTTCCGCCATCCTGCTTGGGTTCGGGCGCGTCATTGGGGAGACGATGGTCGTGCTCCTTTGTGCGGGAAATCGTATTGCCATCCCGGATTTCATGTCGGGCCCGAGTGTCGTCACGCAGCCCGTGCATACGATGACGGGCATTATCGCCCAAGAGATGGGAGAGGTCAGCCCGGGTAGCATCCATTACCGGGCGCTCTTCATCGTTGGCGTCGTCCTTTTCTTCCTGTCCCTTTTCATCAACTACGTCGCCCAGAGGATTGTCCTCAAATATCGGCGTGCTCTCTGATCCATTTCATGCAAACGCCCAACCTGACCATGTCGCCTGAAAGCCCGGACAACCCGTTTCGTGCGCGCCCGAGTCGTGCGAAGTATTACGAGTCCGCCATCCTTGGCCTCATGCGTGTGGCCACGTACGTCATCCTGCTTTGCGGGGCGGCTATTATTGGCACGATCGTCGTCAAGGGTGCGGCCACGCTTTTTCAGTCCTCGTTCCCGTTCGTCAACGTCACCTTCCTCTCCGAGGCTCCCGAGACGCTGCACATTTTTGAATATGAGGGGCGAAAGATGGAGCTGGGAGACCGCGCCTACCGCGATTTTCTGCGGAGCGAGGCTGCGCGGGGCAGTACGGCCAAGCCGGTTGGCGAGCAGTCCATTGTCTATTCTGCCGGGGGGATTTTTCCGAATATCGTTGGCACCATCCTGCTCGTTGTCGGCTCGATGGCGATAGCCCTCGTGCTCGGAGTTTCCAGCGCGATCTACCTTAACGAGTATGCGCAGCAGGGGCGCTGGGTGAATTTCATCCGCCTCGCGGTGCTGAACCTTGCTGGGGTGCCGTCCATCGTTTTTGGTCTTTTTGGCTTTGGGATGTTTGTGATTTTTCTGGGTTGGAAGACCTCGCTCATGGCGGGCTGGTTCACGCTCGCCTTTATGGTGCTCCCGGTGGTTATCACGGCAAGCGAGGAGGCACTGAAGGCTGTGCCGCGCAGCTTCCGCGAGGGCTCGCTTGCGCTAGGTGCGACCAAGTGGCAGACGATCCGCAAGGCCGTTTTGCCTTTCGCCCTTCCGGGGATTCTTACCTCCTCCATCCTTGGCATTGCGCGTGTTGCTGGTGAGACAGCGCCCATCATGTTCACGGCAGCCTACGTCATCCGTGACAGGCTTCCTTGGGACGTGGAGCGTGTGGCAGATTTCTTTTTTCAAGGTGTGATGGCGCTGCCGTACCACATCTACGTCGTCAGTACCAAGATTCCCCAAAACGAGCATACCGAGCGCATTCAGTATGGCACGGCGCTTGTTTTCTTGCTCATCGTGGCCGCCATCGCCACGAGTTCGATACTCTTGCGCAATCGCCTTCGCCGGGCGAATAAGTGGTAGCGGCAGTGGGGCTGGCGTGTGCGTTGCGTCGCCCTTGTGTCATCCTTGTATTGGCCTGCGAAAGACAGCTTGCTTTTTGGGTGGGAGGGTGCATGGTGTGCTCCAACTTTTATGGCCGGATAGCTCAATTGGTAGAGCAGTTGACTCTTAATCAATTGGTTCGGGGTTCGAGTCCCCGTCCGGCCACCATTTTTTGCTGTTTTTGGTCTTTTGAGGGGAGGGTCTTATCTTGAGCAGGCTTGCAGTTGAGGTTTCTTTTGGAAAGCTCACGCGCTTCATGAAAATCCACCGTGTCCTCCGTGTTTCCCTTTTTCCTCTCGCCGTGTTGGCGTCCTGCCTCGTTGTCTTGCCTGCGCTGCGGGCGGCTCCTGCGGCGGCTGCGGGTGGAGAGAGTGCACGGGAGGGTGAGGCAGCAATTCGCCATCGGTTGCTCATGCTCGACGAATCGCGCTCGCAGTTGATTTACGTGGACGAGTTTGAGCCCGGGAAAAACTGGGCGGTCAAGATTGAGGGCGGCCCGGCGTGGGGCGTTCAGTTGCTGGACGGTGCGCGCGCGCTTGTGGCCATCCCGAAAAAGGGTGGTTTTAGGGAGTACGATTTGAAGACGCACCAGAGTGTACGGGAGAAGTTTGATGCGAAGCGCTATTCCGGGGCTGTCGGCGCATTGCGTTTGCCGGACGGGCGGACGGTGCTTGGCTGCGAGGGAAAGTCTGTTCGTATTTTTCTCTTTGACGCGAAGGATACCGAGGTCGCCGCGTGGAATTTCCCCAAGGTGAAATCGCTTCGCCAGATTCGGCAGACGCCACGTGGCACGCTCCTTTTTGGATCCAATACCGACCGTGTGTTTGAAATTTCGATGGAGGGGGAAATCCTGCGAGAGCTGCAAGTCCCCGGGGCGAAGTACAATTACCAAGTTGCAGAGTTGCCCAATGGCAACTTGCTGGCGGCGGCGGGCTATGGCGGGTTTCTTGCCGAGCTGGATCAGGGCGGCAAGATCGTCCGTCGTTGGGGTGGCCGCCCTGAGCCAGAGGGCTTGCGCTATATTTTTATGAGCCAGTTTCAGGTGCTTGAGAATGGCAACATCCTTGTGGCGACTTGGACCGGGCATGGGCATCGGGACAGCGACAAAGGGCAGCAGTTGGTCGAGTTCACGCCAGACGGGCAGGTCGTTTGGAAATGGCATGACCGGAAGCTGGCTGGCTCGATCCACAGTGTCGTTGTGCTGGACAACTTGGCGCAGCCATAACGCGTTTTACCATGCCGCCGCATTGGGTGACAGTTCTGCTGGGGGGGGTGTCTGTGCTTGGTTGCGCCGTGCTGTATTTGCAGTGGCGAGATTGGCGCAGTGTGGAGGGGCCGCGCACCGGCTCGCCACTACCCGATGTCGGGCCTGAGCGTTTTTCCCCGCTCTGCGTCCTTGTCGCGTTCGCGCATTTCATCCTACCGTTAGTCTTCGTCGCGCTATGGGCAGGTTTGGGCTTTGAGCTCAGCAGTCATCTGGTATTTGTGGTGTCGATATTCATCAACGGGATCATCTTGTGCCTCGTGCTGGGCTTGTGGCCGCCGTTGCGCGGCTTTATCGTCGGGGCGCGGTCGTGCGGGTTAGTCTGGCATCCGCTGGCCTGTCTTTGGGGCACATTTGCCTTGGCGGGTATGGCGGGCGTTATTGTGAACGCGGGGTTGTGGCTCCTGAAGGCGGTGTCCGGGAGAGATTTTTCCATAGTGCCACAGGATATGCTTGGGGAAATTGCCCAGAATCGTGAGGATATCTTTTCCCTCGCCTTGGTGTGTACTTCGGTTGTCATTGCAGCCCCGCTTGCCGAGGAGGTTTTTTTCAGAGGTGTACTTTATCCGCGTTTCAAGCGTGGTTTGGGGGTGTGGCGCGCATCGTCATTGACGGGGCTGCTCTTTGGCCTCGTGCATTTTAATGTGGGGGCTTTCCTGCCGCTCGCGTTCATGGGCGCCTACTTCTGCCTCGTTTACGAGAAGACGGGCAGCTTGTATGCACCAATCGTGGCACATGGTTTGTTCAATCTACAGTCATTCCTTGTCGTGGTGCTTTTCCCCAAAATGGTAAACATGTGAAGAAGTCTGCGATTTCCACTTGTACTGGAGGGGATTTTTCTTACCCGCTGCAGGGACAACGTTGAACATCTTATCTTTATGAAAATGGCCTCTCTTTTCCCTCTTTCTCCGAGCCGCAAGGCCGCGCAGGGCAACGCCAAGCGCGGGTTGGGCAAGATTGCGTTGCTGGCTGCTGCGTTGGCTGTCGCCCCTGCCGGGCTTGATGCTGTCGAATACACGTGGTACCCCACAGGCGTTTATGAAGGGACGTGGGATATCTCGGGGAAGAATTGGACGGTAGCCTCTCCGTATGAGGAGCTCTGGGGCCCGGCCTCCCAAGGCCTAAACAGAGCCAATTTTGTCGGGATACCTAATGCGCTGTCTGTTTTTCGAGTGAATATCAGCTCTGCGGTGCGGCAAGCGGGAATCAGTATTTGGGGTGGGAATTGGCATTTTAGCGGAACCTTGAATGGCGAAAGCCCGATAGATATCAACAATGATGCCTCCCTCCGGTTTACCTCCGCGTCTGCCCTTGGTTCGGGTAGCATCGTTTTCGGGTATGCCGGCAGAAATGCCCTCTCCTTCATAGGGACGAATAGTACGATCACCCTCTCGAATCCCCTCAATGTTCTCCAAGTGGACACCATGAGTTGGCCGGAACTCTCCGTGCCCGATGCGGACTCAACCTTGGTGTACACGGGCGGCATCGTCACCGACGTATGGGCAATTCCGATGTACAAGACGGGGCTTGGTACTCTCGTCCTAGCGTCAACGCTTCCGGAGGAAGAAGGGACGATAGATTTCCACGTGCAGCGCGGTACCTTGGAGCTGGCGGCCAATTCCGGGTTGCCCATCGGTGGCGGCATGCTCAGCGTCGAGCGAGGGGCGCTGGCGCGTTTGGCATCTGAGAGCAGCAATTTGTTGAGCGATACCACGGGCGATGTCATTTTGTCGGAGGGCACTCTTGATCTGAATGGCCATGCGGAAACGGTTCCGCTACTGCATGTGCGCCGTTACTCGGAGGACGCGGATTATCCTCCCTCTGCCATCATCAATGGGGCGACCAATCCTGGTGTCCTCACGGTGCTGGGCCGTGGCGGTTTTGTCGGGCGGTTCACTGATGGGTTCCTGGAGCTCGGGGCTGGGGCGACGGTGCACTTGCTCGGAAACTCCGAGAACACAAAGGTCAGTTTTGAGGGGAGCCGAGGGAATGAGCTTTATTTCTCCGGCGGTACCTTGCAGATGGGCAGCGGGCTGATCTTTGAGCAGGCATTCAACGACCTGCAGATGTATGCCGAGACAGGCGCTTTCAAGAATGAGACCAGCAGTCCCCTTCCGGTATATAGGCTTTACCTTCTGGGCAGAAATGAGACGGACATTTTCTCCGTCCATGGCGGACTTGTGGCGGAGGAGACGGTACTTCAGGGGGCGGGTTGCTTGCAGTTGGAAGCGGGAACGACTTTTTCCACAGCACGCTTGGAAGGGGATGGCGCGATACGGAATTACTCCGGCAACACGGTTCAGATTTCCACTCTCGAAAAAGGGATGACGGAAGGCGCAATGCGCCTTGAAGCAGGGAAATTCGTCGTCACAACAACTTCTCGGGTAACCCTTGGCTCGCTTGAGTTGGCCCACGGAGTTGAGTTCGAGACTCCGAATGGTGCGAGCTTCCGGCCTGCGGTGTTTGGAGGAGAGGTTCCCCCGGTGGTTGGCTTGGTGTCCGTTGGGGCGGGGAACAGGTTTCTGGCCACCGCGCAGGATATTTCTTTTCGAAGCAATGCCTTGTTTGGTTTCGACTTTGACGATGCCGAGCAGCACTTCTCCGAGGCCATGCTTACCATTGAGGCAGAGCGTCTTCTCGTCGGAGATTCGGGTGCCGGGATTGGCTCAAGCACGGTGGACATCCGTAACGTGAGCAAGCTGCCCAGCGGCATTTATTCCCTGATAGACGTCTCGTCTGTCAACACGGTTGCTCCGGTGGTCACCACGGGCCAGCTTTTGCTCGATGGGCGTACCTACGTTCAGGTTCCACGCGGCACCTCGGGCGGGCGGTGGCTGGAGCTGCGCACCAATGACGGCCGCAAGCTTGAGCTCGTCGTCATGGACGCCACGACCAACACCAGCGTCATCTGGACAGACGCGGCGAATTCGCAGCTCTGGAAAAACGACGACGGCAACGGGGATGGGTGTAATTGGTACGCCAATGTCAACATCGGCCTCGTCTCCATCCCGGTGAATACTTACACGGACGGCGACAGCGTCTCTTTCTCCGCCCCTGCTCAAAATGAGCGCATTCACGTCACCGGGCTTGAGGTGAACGACGCGGCAGGCCTCATCTCCACGCTCCCCATCCAACCCGCCGATATGACCGTGGCCACGGGTGGGCCAGACGCAGGGTATGTTTTTGCTGGGGAAAAAATCATCGCGACGGGGGAGCTGACCAAGACGGGCTTGGGTCTCGTTTCTTTTGAGGAGGATATCAGCGCGCGCATCTTCCGCTTACAACACGGTGAGGCGAAGATTTACACCAACGGCAGCTTTGAAGACGGTGTGGAGGTAGACAATAACGCCGTGTTGCGCATCGGCTCAGGCGTGCCAGGCGCTTTGGCTGGGCTCTCGGCCAACGTCTCCCTCAACACTGCGAATAGCAAGCTGGTCTTCCATCTTGTTGGCAGCGGCGTGAACCAGCTCGTTAGCGAATACGCAGGCACGCTCTCAGGCATTGGCACTTTCCAGAAAGAGGGCGAACGTAGTGTCATTATCCTGTCCGGAGCGAGTGATTTTAATGGCGACGTGCGTGTCTCCGAAGGCGGGGTGCGTCTTGTGAATGCGTTGACGGGCAGTTTTTCGTTGCACGTCGAAGATGGGGGTACCTTCGTCCTTGCCGACGCCGCCTCGGCAGATACTTCGGGCTCGGTCAACATCGAGGGCAACGGTGTGCTCACCATCGGTCATGCCAACATCGTCAATGCTGCAGAGGTTCATTTCGGCGCAGGTAGCGTGCTCAACATTGGAGCCAACCTCGCCATTACTTCCACGGGCACCGTTTCCTTTGATGGCCCAGGTGCCAACCCAAGTGTCATCAACATTACCTCCTACGACGGTGTGGGCGAAAAAGTCATCATCCGGGCAGCCAGCATTGTCGCTCCGAATGGCTTCTCTGCTACGGCAAACGGCATGGTCATCCCGCAGGTTATTGCTTCCACGGACAGTTACATCACGGCGAGCCTGAGCGTTGTAGGTGCCGGGGATCTCGTGCTTAGGAGCTTCCTTGCGTGGAATAACACCCAGCCGGGTACCTTTCATGGCACTTTCAACATCAGCGAGGACCAGATCTTCACCATCAGCCAATTGACCCAGCCAAATGGCTTGCGCGACAATGCGGCAGCCGCTGGCGGCCTCGGCCTCGGTGGTTGGGACGGCACAACCCTCACCAAGCGAGGTTTGGGCGAGCTCGTCCTCGCCTCGCCGAATTCCTACACGGGCGATACCATTGTCGAGGCAGGCACGCTCACGATTCGCGATGCTCTCGCCACGGGAAATAATAGCGGGAAAGGCATCATCGTCGAAGAGGGCGCGACCCTGAAAATCTCAACCATAGCGACGCTGATGTATAACAAGCCCATCGTCGGTGCAGGGCGCCTCGTCAAGGACGGCAATTACAATGCTACGCTCACCTCAGCCAGCACCTACACAGGCGAGACACTCGTGAGTGCAGGCACGCTCACCATCACGGGCGCGCTTGGCGCAGCCGGGGACACGGCAAACTACGGCGGCGCGATAAAGCTCGATGGCGGTTCCCTCATCCTCAACCAGACGCGAGATCAGGTTTTAAGTGGGGTGATATCGGGCAATGGCGTGCTTACTAAGCGCAACACCAACACCCTCGCTCTTGGTGGCGCGCATTCCCACACACGCACTATTCTCGAGCGGGGGAATCTGCAAATTGGCTACAACTCTTCCGCGCCCGCCATCCTCTCCCTCTCTGGCGCCGTGGTGCTCCACCCGGATGCGCGCCTGCTCTTCGACTTGTTTGACTCGAATGTGAGCGATCTCCTTTCCGTCGGTTCCTTCTCCGTGCTGGGCGCTGGAAAGATCGAGTTCGATTTCAACGACAAGCTTGTTGGTGCATATACGCTCCTCCAGAGTGACAGTAGCCTTGAGGAGATCTTCTCCAACCCGAACGACCTCATTTTGACCAAGGTCGCAGGCATCGTGTTCGCAGATGACACCTTCACCACCAACTATTTGCTCAGCGAAGACAAGAAGAGCCTCATTTTCACCCTAGCGCTCAACTCAGACGACGGAGTGGATCCTGGGCCCGGGCCAGGGCCAGACCCCGAGCCATGGTCTCCGCCATCAACCATCCACGACGTCACATGGGGCGGGCGCCTTTCTGGCAGGTGGAACACCACGGATGCCAACTGGAAATCCATCGATGGCTCGGAGTTGTGCTTTATCCAAGGTGATTATGTGTCCCTCGGTGCTCCGGCCTCCCTTGTTGAGACGGTGATCAGCGTCGAGGCCGGGCAGGGCACGGCAAACGAAGTGCACGTCGCTGGCATGTCCGTCAGTGGTGCGGGGAATATCCGGGTGGTTGGTGGGGGCATTCACGGCTATGCTTCCAGCAATGGGGCCGGGGCATTTGTCAAAGATGGCAACGGGGTCTTCGCTTTCCAAAGCAACACGCTGCACTTCGAAGGCGGCGCACGCGTCAATGCCGGGACGCTCATCCTTGATGGTTCCTCGTTGGAAGGCGGCATCATTGTGGCGGCCAATTCTACGCTCTCGCTTGGGCAAAACGGGACGGGGAGCCGGGGGGCGGTCACTGGGCGCGTCGAGAACAACGGCGTCATCACCGGCTCGGGTATCCTCACGGGGCAGGTGGTCAACAATGGCCTGCTCAAGCCGTCTGGCATGACGAACAAAATCGAAGTCGAAGGCTCACTCGACAATTCAAAAGGTGTTATCCACATTCAGGTCGCGGGCCTTGATCCGGGCTCGCATGGCCTCATCAGCTACAACGGGGCCCAGCCTCTCGCCCTCGGCGGTACGGTGCGTTTCGAGGTAAATCCGCAGTTCATCAAGGCGAATCGCAACGAAAACACCGGGCGTATTGAGCTCCCCGCGTTTCTTGAAAAAGTGGGCGAGGGCGATGCCTCTGCCGGAGCCAGCTTGGCCGTCGTCTTTACAGACATCTCCATCTACGACATCCAGCGCCACGGCAGCACAGTCAGCTTTAGTCAAGACATCGCAAAAATCGGGAACTTCAACGGTGGTACCAAGGGCTTTATTCGGGAGCTGAACCGCCTCTATCTTGAAAACGATGCGCTCGTCATGAGCCTCTTGGATACGCACGGGCAGGCTGCTACTGACGAGGCGCGTGCTGCCGCCGTCACCGCCATCACCAAGGCCTCCCCGCTCTCCTTTGCTGCCTTGAGCGCCCTCACTGTCAACAGTGTCTCCGGCAGCCTTGCCTCTTTGCACGGGCGCCTCGAAAGCCGTCGCTATGAACGGGGCGCAGGTGGCTTCGAGACCTACTTCACCGCCAGCGGGAACTTCATCCGCAACGACACGAGTGTATCCAGCCCAGTGTTTGACTCTAATGCCTACGGCATCAGTGCCGGCTTTGACACCAACGCCAGCAAGCACCTCTTCCTCGGCCTCAACCTCGGTGGCAACATCGGGCGCGCCAACATGCATGCCAGCGGCGGAAACATCCAACAGCAGGAATTTCGTGTCACTGCGTATGCCTCGGGAATGCTTAGCGATTCCATCTATGTGGACGCAGCTCTTTTCGGCGGATTCGCCAGCTATGACACCAAGCGCTATACCGTGCTCGGCGAACACAAGGGCGAGACGGATGGCATTCATGCAGGCGCGGCGGTTTACATGGGCGGCGCGTTGCCGTTGACGCGCACTTCCTCCCTGAACCTCACCCCGTACGTCGGGCTCGAGTATGTCCACGTCGCCACAGACCGCTTTACTGAGCATGGTACAGACGGGCTCTCCCCGGGTGTGGGCGCTGCGTACGTCGTTGATTCTTTCGCTCAAGATTCGCTTCGAGCAAAAATCGGCACCGCCCTCACTTGGGTTGGTGCCAAGGGTGGCTCTTTCGACACGCGCCTCTCGCTCAACTTCGCCTACGCGCGCGAGTTGCTCGATACAGACGTGGGAATCGGTGCACGTTTTGCTCGCGCCACTCACGGCAATTCTTTCAAGGTGGATGCACGTGCCACTCCGGCAGACGTCTTGCAAATCGGCCCCTCAGCGGAGTTTGCTCGGGGTGACGCTTCCATCTCGTTCGGCTACAACTTCGAGACGTCTTTTGATGGCGAGACAGCTCACCAGCTCAATGCCACTTTCCGCCTACGGTTCTGAAAATCCGTTGAAAACAGCGTCTGCTTGTGCAAACGAGGCTGGCCTTAAAAGCGCGGGTGTGCACCGTGAGCCCATGTTTGAGATTACCGGAACCATAAAAAAGATCTTTGAGGAGCAGACATTTGGCAGCAACTTCAACAAGCGTGAGTTTGTCCTGACCGTTGATGCCGAGCGTTTTCCGCAAGATATTAAGTTCGAGTGCGTGAAAGACAAAGTTGGTCTCATCGCCGCCTTTAAACCCGGTGACAGAGCCAAGGTTTTCTTCGACCTCCGGGGGCGCGAGTGGAAGGAGAATTATTACGTGAACCTCGTCGCATGGAAGATAGAGCGCACTGACGGCTCATCCGCAGTTGCCCCGGGCGACGAGGATGTCCAATCCGTTAGCGACCCTGGTCCTGAGGATATACCGTTCTGACAGCCCAAGCCCCCGTGCGCTCATTCCCACTCAATCGTGGCTGGGGGCTTGGAGGAAATATCGTACACGACGCGGTTGACGCCCTTGACCTCGTTGATGATTCGCGTGGAGGCTCGCTGCAACAGCTCGTGCGGCAGATGTGCCCAGTTCGCCGTCATGGCATCGGTACTGTTGACGGCCCTCAGGCCCACCAAGTGGTCGTAGGTGCGTTCGTCACCCATGACGCCGACAGTCTTTACCGGGATGAAAACGGCAAAAGCTTGCCATGTCTTGTCATACCAGCCCGAGTTGCGCAGCTCTTCAATGAAGATGGCATCGGCAGCGCGCAGAATATCGCAGTATTCTTTCTTCACTTCGCCGAGTACGCGCACGCCTAAGCCAGGCCCGGGGAAGGGGTGGCGCCAGAGCATTTCCGCAGGCAGGCCAAGCTCCAGGCCCAAGGCGCGTACCTCATCCTTGAAAAGTTCACGAATGGGCTCGACGAGCCTGAGTTTCATTTTTTGTGGCAAGCCGCCGACGTTGTGGTGGCTCTTGATGGTGGCGGCAGGGTTACCGTCTATCGCGATGGACTCGATGACGTCTGGGTAAATCGTCCCTTGGGCAAGAAACTCGACACGGCTTTTACGCACGATTTTACCAAATTCCTCCTCAAAAACTTTGATGAATTCGTGCCCGATTATTTTGCGTTTCTTCTCCGGCGAAGTCACCCCCTTGAGTTTCTTGAGAAAACGTGCAGCACCATCCACAACGACGAGGTTCATCTTGAAGTGGTTGCGAAACATTTTCACAACCTGTTCGCGTTCATTAAGGCGCAGCAGCCCGTGATCGACAAAGACGCATGTGAGTTGCCTGCCTACAGCCTTGTGGAGCAGGGCGGCTACAACGGAGGAGTCTACCCCGCCGCTGAGGGCGAGCATAATGTGCCCTTCGCCGACTTGCTTGCGCACTGCCGCGATAGCGTCGTTGGCGAAGTTGGCCATTTTCCAATCCGCCTTGGTGCGGCAGATTTTGAAGAGGAAGTTCTTGAGGATTTTTTCGCCGTTTTTCGTGTGTTTTACCTCGGGGTGAAACTGCAGCCCGTAGAGTCGTTTTTGCACGTCCTCGATGACGGCGCAGTCAGAGTTTTCTGTACTTGCGACGATGTTCATGCCTTTGGGAAGGCGCGTGACCTTGTCGCCGTGGGAATTCCAGACGGTGAAAGTTTTTTCCCGGATGCCCTCAAGCAACTGTGAAGCGCTGTCCTTGCGTGTGAGGGTGCCGTTGCCGTATTCGCGGTGTGAGCCCCGGACGACGGCCCCGCCGTTCATCTCGGCGATGAGGTGCAGCCCGTAGCAGATGCCGAGCACGGGGAGCCCGAGCTTAAAAATGGCCGCGTCCGGGCGGGGGGAGCTTGGAGCTTTCACGCTGGCTGGCCCTCCGGAAAGAATGATGCCTACCGCGCCCTCAGCTTTCAACTTCTCGGCACTTGTCGTGTACGGGAAAATGCGAGAATGAACGTGGCATTCGCGGATGCGCCTAGCGATGACCTGTGAATATTGGGAACCGAAGTCGAGAACAGCAATGATGGCCATGTAAGGTTACTCTGTAGAGGGATGGAATTGAGGGCCACAGGACAGCGGCTCCGCGCGCAGAAAGCAAGGTTTATGGCATGGCTGTGGCGCAGGGGCTCATTGTTTTCTTGTCGCATCGCAGAAACGGATGTTTCCTCCAGCTAAATTTTTTTTCTAAAAGAAACATGCCGAGCACAGACATTGCCAACGTGGAAAAACTTGCGAGCGAGTTTTCCGCAAATACCCACTCCGAGTGGAAAACCGCCGCCGAGGCTCTACTCAAAGGTGCGCCCTTCGACAAGATCATGCTCACGCCCACGCCTGAGAGGATCACGCTTCAACCCATCTACGAGCCTGAGCTCCTTGGCGCTCTTCCGGCTGTGGCGACGCTCCCCGGCCAGGATGGTTTTCTGCGTGGGACGCGCACTGCGGGCTACCTCGCTGCACCGTGGGACATCGCTCAGGAAATCTCCGTTTCCGACCCCGCCGCTTTCAATGCTGCGCTGCTGCGTGACCTCGGCGCCGGGCAAAACGCCGTGAGCCTCTCTCTCGACGGGCCGGGCTCCTTGCTCCTCGACGATGCCACTGCCGCCCGCACCGCTTTCAAGGACGTGTTGCCTGGCGCGCTCTCATGGCACTTCCACGCAGGCACGCGCACGCCAGCTGTCGCCGCGCTTTTTATCGACTGGCTTGCAGAACAAAAGGCGAACGCTGCCACCGTGCGAGGCAGCCTCAACTACGACCCGGCTGGCGTCCTTGCAGCCACGGGCGTGCTCGACATCGCGCTCGACAAAGCTTGTGACAACGTTGCCGCACTGGCCAAGTTGGCCGCCGCCAAGCTCCCGGGCTTCACGGCTATCGGCGTCGTCACTCGGGCCTACCACAATGCAGGCGCCAGCGCTGCGGAAGAGCTCGGCACAGCCATCGCCACGGGCCTCGCCTACCTGCGCGTTCTCGGTGAACGCGGTTTCCACATTGATGCCGCCGCTGCGCAGATAGCCTTTCACTTTTCCATCGGCGGAAATTTCTTCGTCGAGTTGGCCAAGCTGCGCGCTGCCCGCACTCTCTGGGCACGCATCGTCGCCGAGCTCGGTGGCTCGCCCGCCGCGCAAGCCATGCACCAGCACGCACGCACAGGCCTTCTTAACAAGACGCGGCACGACCCCTATGTGAACATCTTGCGCACCACAACGGAGGCTCTCGGTTCTGTCATTGCCGGTGTGGACAGCCTTACTGTGGGTACCTTTGACGAGTGCGTGCGCCTCCCCAACGAATTCTCGCGCCGCGTTGCCCGCAACACCCACGTCATCCTTCAGGAAGAATGCGAGCTGACCTCTGTCATCGATCCCTCCGGCGGCTCCTGGTACATTGAGCAACTCACGGACGACATTGCACGCAAGGCCTGGGAGTTCTTCCAGAAAATCGAAGCGCAAGGCGGCGTCTTTGCCGCAATAAAATCCGGCCTCATCCAGGAAAGCATTGCCGCCACGCGCAAGGAGCGTGAGAAACTCCTCGGACAGCGCCGCCTCTCCCTCGTCGGGACCAACCAGTACCCCAACATTCAGGAAGAACCTTTGTCAGAAACCGGCCTCCCGCCTCCCGTAGCCTCCTTTGCCCCAGCCGTGGAAACCGCCCCCGCGTTACCCACGGCGCGCCTCGCCACACGTTACGAAGCCTTGCGCGCAGCTGCCACGGCCTACAAAACACAGCACGGGCATGGCCCCCGGATCCACCTTGCCAACATTGGCCCTCTGCGTCGCCATAAAGCACGCGCCGACTTTACCCGGGGCTTCTTTGAAACGGGCGGTTTCGAAATCGCAGGCTCCGAAGGCGCGACCGACCCCGCTGTCATCGCCAAGGGCGCCTGCGACTCCGGCGCACAGCTCGTGGTCATTTGCGGGCACGACGAAGACTATATCACCCAAGTCCCCGCCATCGCCCAAGCCCTCAAGGCCCAAGCCCCGCACCTCACCCTCATACTTGCCGGCAACCCAGGCGACAACGAGGCCGCCTACAAAGCCGCTGGGCTTGACGCCTACATCTTTGTCAAGTCTGACAATTACGAGACGAACCGCCAATTCCTCGCCAAGCTCGGCGCGCTGTGACCTGCGTGCCCTGAGGAGTGCGCAGAGCCTTGAGTTGGAGCTTGCCGTCCTTTAGGGCAGCAGCAGTTTCGGGCGGTATGTTGCCACTCGCCCAAGTTGCTCAGGCTGCGCCTTCGGACTTGCCCTTTGGGGTCGTTGGGGTTGTCGCCTTGATGGCCGGTGGCCTCGTGTTGTTGGGTCTTGAGATTGTTTTGCCAGGGGCGATTTGTGGCATCATCGGCAGCCTCCTCCTCCTTTGTGGTGTCGTCTCCGCTTTCATCATCGGCGGCATGGTAGGCGGGGTTATCGCCCTTGGGGTCGCGCTTGCGGGCATCTTCCTCGTTTTTTGGTTTTACTTGAACGTGCTCCCTGAAACGCGAATCGGCAGGAAAATATTCCTTGATAGCACCGTTTCCGGAGCAGGCGCCAGTGCCCCGGGAGATGAGAGCCTTGTCGGTCGCGAGGGCATCACGCAGACGGTTTTTGTCCCGAGTGGCCTTGTGCTTGTGGACGGGCAGTACTACGAGGCCGTCTCGCAAAGCGGCTTCCTCGGTAGCGGCGAACACGTCGTGGTGCTTGGGCGCGAAACGCTGCGCCTCGTCGTCGGGAAGTCGCGCGCCAAGGATTGACGACGCCTTGCAGAGAGCTTTGCCTATCGTGCGAATCTCTCTGCACAACATCAACAACACCACTCTACACAATACCATGCACAGCCTCTCCCAACACTCCCACATCCTCAAGGCGGACTTCAGCGTCGGCTACGTCGGCCTTGTCGCGGCGGTCATCGTCGCCATTGCCGTCGCCATCATCGTCATCAACTTTTTAAATCTCTGGATCCGTGCGCTCTTTGCCAACGCCCGTGTGAGCCTCTGGCAGCTCTTTGGGATGAAGATGCGCCATGTGCCCGCCACGCTCATCGTGGACGCGCGCATCACCGCGATCAAAGCCGGCCTGCAAATCGGTACCGATGCTCTTGAGGCGCACTACCTCGCTGGCGGTAATATCGTCCACACCGTGCAGGCCCTCATCGCTGCCGACAAGGCGGGCATTCCTCTCGAGTGGAAAAAAGCCTGTGCGATCGACCTCTCCACACGGGGTACCAACAAGTCCGTTCTCGAAGCAGTGCTCACCTCCGTCAACCCGAAGGTGATTGATTGCCCCAACCCAAAGAGCGGGCGCGTCACGATAGACGCCGTCGCCAAGGACGGCATTCAGGTCAAGGTCAAGGCGCGCGTTACAGTGCGCACTTCCCTTGAGCGCTTCATCGGCGGTGCCCAAGAAGAGACCATCATCGCCCGCGTCGGCGAGGGAATCGTCACCACTATCGGTTCTTCAGACAGCTATAAAATCGTCCTCGAAAACCCGGATCGCATCTCAAAGACCGTCCTCGAACGAGGCCTTGATGTCGGCACAGCATTTGACATCATCTCCATTGACATCGCCGACGTGGACGTGGGCGAAAACGTTGGTGCCCAGTTGCAAGCTGCGCAGGCTGAAGCCAACAAAAACATGGCTCAGGCACAGGCTGAAATCCGCCGCGCCGCCGCTGTCGCCGTCGAACAGGAGATGAAGGCCAAGGTTGAGGAAATGCGCGCCTTGGTGGTCGAGTCCGAATCCAAGGTGCCCCTCGCCCTCGCTGAAGCGCTGCGTACGGGCAAGATGGGCTTCATGGATTTCTACAGACTTGAAAACCTCAAGTCCGACACACAAATGCGCCACGCCATCGGCTTGGGCGATGAGCCAGCCAAGCAATAACCACGCCTTGCGGCACCGCCTCAATGGATAGCTTCATTTCTTCTGTGCCCGACATCATTGAGCAGCTCTATGAGGAATTGTTGAAAGTAATAGTGCCTCTCGTTCTCATGGGCCTCACAGCGGTCGTTGGCTTCGGAGTCGATTTTCGGAGAAAAAAGAAAGAGGAGGAGGCAGCGGAGGCTCTGGCGGGCTCGCCTCCATCCGCATGGCGTGAGGCTCTGCGGCGACCTGAGCCTGACCCCGCCATAGCTCCCCACCTCACCCCAGCGATTCCCGGGAAAATCTTCGTTGACCAGACAGAGCGTGACAAGGTGCTCGAAACGATTCAGCGCACAAAACAAGCGATGAGCGTGGCCTCCTCGGTGCCGCTCTTGAGTCCTCCACCACCCCTTCCCGCCGCCCCTACTCATCCGACGAAAATTGCCCCAAACCTTCGCAGCATTTTGCGCAACAGGAATGCGCTACGCACGGCATTTCTCGCTCACGAATTTTTTTCTCCCCCCTTGTCTTTACGAAGGTTCGCCGAGCCTCGGCAGACTCAACCCAGTATGGAGAAAAATGCCTGACCCCAACCCAACCACCGAAAAAAGAAAACATGATGAAAACCATCCTCACATTACTTGTGTGCCTCACAGCGTTTACCGCAGTGACGGCGAACGCCCAACGCAAAGAGGAAGACGACAACCGCATCGGTGCCAATTTGAACCATCCGGAACGCGAAGCTTGGTTGCGCAATCTCGGGTTTGGGCTATTTATTCATTGGGCGCACGACAGCCAGCTCGGCATCGTCATCAGTCACTCGCTTGCTGGGGCTTCTGACGATTACAGCAGACGCTATTTTAACGACCTTCCCAAGACATTCAATCCGCGCAAATTCGACCCGGCGGAATGGGCGCGTCTCGCCAAGGTAATGGGGGTGAAATATGTCGTCTTCACAACAAAACACCATGCGGGCTTTTGCATGTGGGACACCAAGACCACCGACTTCAACATCATGAACACGCCGTATAAAAAAGATATTCTGCGGGAGTTAGTCGATGCTTTGCGAGCAGAGGGCTTGGCCATCGGATTTTATTATTCACCAGAGGATTTCAAGTTTCTTTATGACAATGGAATAAGTGTCAACCGAGGCAATTTGCGCCTCAGTAAAGAGTTCATGAGGAAGTATGAGGATTTTATCACAAAACAGTGCGATGAATTATTCACGCAGTATGGCCCCATCGATATTCTCTTCATTGATGGCGAACCCAAAGATCCCGCTAAATACACGGGTTGGAAGCACCAGCCTAAATTGATCGTGACACGTGGTGCCATCAACACTCCAGAGCAATATGTCCCGGGCTCCGGGGCCAACGCGCTCTGGGAATCCAACATCACTATGGGCACTCAATGGCAGTATAAACCGACCAATGACACGCTCAAGACAGGGACGAAACTCATTGAGCTTCTGATAGAAATACGCGCCAAGGGCGGCAATTTCCTGCTCAACATAGGCCCGCACCCCGATGGTTATATTCCCAGCGAGCAGGAGGAACGCATGCGAGAAATAGCGGCGTGGATGTTCATCAACCAGGAGAGCATTTACAATGTTCGCCCGTGGGTGATCACGAATGAAGGCAAACTCTGGTTTTCACGCTCGGTGGACGAAAAAACAGTTTATGTTTACATCACAGGCGAGCCGTCTTGGAAAAGAGGCGACCGTAAACAGTTTCTCCTAAAATCCGTTCACGCAACCAACGATACACGGATAAGCATCCTTGGGCAAAATGACAAAGTTGTCGAATATAGCAACGTTGTCCCCAAGTCGAAATTTAAACAAACGCCCAACGGGCTGGAAGTTTCTGTTGTCCGGGCACAGCGTATTTACAACGACTACAAGTGGCCGAATCCCATTGTTATCAAGCTTGAAAATGTGAAGCCTGCCCTTGTTCCGCCAAAGATTATAACTGGGACGGCCAAGGTTTCGGGAAACACAATCCGACTCTCTGCGCGTTTGGATAATCTTGGCCGGGCAGATGAGGTGAAAGTAGGTTTCTTATATCGCCCCTACGCTGGCTTTGCAGAAAATACGACTGTGGGCGAATGGAAACAGACAGATCTGATTTCTCGTTCCCAAAAAGGAAAATACGAAGTGGAGCTCTCCAAGTTGGGCGAAGGTGAATACGAATATCGCGCCGTCGTTATCCAAAAGAATGTGAGCACGAACGGCGACACGCGGCGTTTCACTGTAAACTAATCATCGACATTGCCCCATGGCCTCCCGGATTTATGCGGAGTAGGGGGCCAGCTTGTTCATTCCCCTTCGGCGAGTTGGCGCATTCGTTGCAGATCCAATTTACCAGTGGCTAGGACGGGAATGGCGTTTACCTTTTTCACGATGCGCGGAATCCAGAGATTGGGCAAGCCCTCGCGCATTAAGGCTTGGCGAAGTGTTTCCAGGGCGATATCAAAGGTTGTCAACAGCACGAGGCACTCGCCTTTGGTCGTATCAGAGCGGGCACTTATGGCGATGCGCTGTGCCTCATCGTCGCCAAAGCGCAGGTTGAGCGCGCTGCGTATGGCGTCCTCCACTGTGCCGTGCGGCACCATTTCGCCCCCCATCTTGGAAAAGCGTGCCTGTCGCCCTTCAATGAAGAGGAATTCTTCATCATCCATGCGGGCGATGTCCTTGGTGCAGTACCAGTTTCCCGTCGCGAATGCCTCGCGCGTCAACTCTGCGTTGCCGAGGTATCCCTTGAAGACGTTTACGCCTTTGAGCCAGAGCACGCCGCCTTCCTGAGGAGTCGTCGGTGCGCCAGTGAGGGGGCTTGTGAAGCGGGCGGCGATGCCGGGGAGAAGGCGGCCAATGGAGCCACGCCTATTACCGGGGAAGACTCCGTCGCGCACATTCGCATCCTGTACATTGCGCATGGCGATACCGACTGCAGGCGATGTCTCGGTGATGCCGTAGCCTTCGAGGTAGATGCCGCGAAAGCGAGTCTCCCACTCGTTGGCAAAACCGGGCGGTGCTTTTTCAGCCCCAGTGATGGCACATTCAATGGAGGCCATGTCCTCCGGCGTGGCTTTCTTCATGTACCCGCGCAGGAACGTGGGCGTGCTCATGACGATGCTCACGTGCTCCTCGCGGATGGCCACGATGTTGCGCGTGATTTCAAGCGGCGAGGGAGTATTTACGACGCGCACCTTATTCAAAAGCGGGAACCAGAGAGTGATGGTGAAGCCGAAACTGTGGAAGATGGGCAGATTTCCTAGGAGAATAGAGTGTTTGGAAAAGAGGCGCGTCTCGGCAAACTGCTGGCAATTGCCGAGGATGTTGGCGTGGGAGAGCGGCACACCCTTGGGTTGGCCAGAGCTGCCGCTGGTACAGAGCACCACCGCCTCCGCGTCGCCCCCACGCGCAGGGACACGCCACAGCCAGCACAACAGGCGTGCTGGCAAAAGGGCACAGGCCAGACGGTTCTGCGACAGGAAACCACGCGGCACCGCGCGCAGCAAAGCACCGATATCCACGATGTTTTCCATGATATCCCAGGGGAAATCAGGTGCACGCTCGGAGATCTTTTCGCGCAAGGCCTGCGATGTGATGAAAGTCTCCAGCCCAGTGAGCGCGATGCAGGCCTCAAGCTGCGCACGCCTAAGCGAAAAGTTCAGGTTGACGGGCACCAAGCCGTGCATCACGCACGCGATGTTGGCGACGGCAGCGGCAGCGCCCGGTGGCAGCAAAATGCCGATCCGCCGTCCCTCCCGCTTCGTGCCTGGCAAATTGCGCGCACACCAACGCGCTAGCCCCAGCAATTCCGCCCCAGTGTACTCCCGCCTCAGGTCGCCGCCACGGTCAACTATGCACACTCGCCCGGGGCAATGCGCAAGAGCGCCCACAACTTTGCGCCCAAGATGGCCACGCTCAAACGCCACCCGGCTTGCGTACTGGTCGGCCAGGAGTGACATTACCGCGTCGCGTAACCCATCCACAGCGGTAGCCGGCAACGGTTGCCCAAAAGCCAGTGAGACCTCTGGCAAAGCCCGCCTCGGCAAGCCCGCACAAGCCACACCCGAATAAAAACTGAACGACGATCCCCAAAGCCCGTCCAGCGCAGCAGGCACAACAGGTACATGTGCTCGCCGAGCCATGAGCGCCGCCCCTCCCTGAAAAGAACCAACCGCACCCGTCCGTGAAATCTGTCCCTCAGGGAAAATCCCAACACACTCGCCTGTCTCAAGCAGCTCCGAAACCCTGCGGACCGCATCGCGCGCCCTCTCCGGCGAAACAGGGATACACTGAAAAAGCCGGTTCACGACACGCATCAACGGAGACTGAAAACCATCCCACACAAGAAAACGTACTCGCCGCCGACACACCGCACACACAATCACCGGATCAATAAACGCAATATGGTTTACTGCGATAAGCACCCCGCCACGCATTGGCACATGCTCAAGCCCTTTTACCTCAAAACGATAACGCAAACGCAACACAGTACAGGCAGCCGTCTGCAGCGCGACGTACCACCAAGGCAGGGCAGGGTCAGAACTCCGCTTTCGGCAGACGACCACCGCAGCAAAAAGCAACACCGCAAACCCACAAAAAATACCCGTACCCCAGACGAGCGCACACACAATCTGCGGAATTTTCAAAAACGCCAAAACAGGGGGAGGAAAAGTAGTCATGCTGATGTAAACTTCAAAAAGTTTGAGGGGAGACAGAAAAAAGGTACCCACACTCTGCATACCTCAGATTTTCATGCAAGCCCAGAAATATAAAAATCCCACGGCTAACGCCTGTTGGGAAAAAGAGCGCGCTTCTTGTGGTGCTTTGAAGGGGCTCAGGAATGTCCATGGGATGAAAATCCAATGTTTTGAATTGTTTAAATAACAGAGCCGTGAAGCGACGTCACCTACAGGCGAATGGGGGCTGCGTACCTCTGGTAGGGCGCTCGGTGAGCGCGCCGCGTCGGTTGGTAAGCCGATGGACGCCCTCACTTTGGAAAGCCCCAAAGGGGCGATGAAACTGGCAACGTTGCCAGTTTCATCTTCAGCAAAACGCGCAAAACTTCGCCACTAAACACGAAGAACGATGTGTGCTTGCCGAAGAAATCCGCCACGTTTTTGACTCGCCCGATCTTCCCCGCGCCCAAGATCAACTCACCCGCTTGAGCAAGCAATATGAAAAAAGCCACCCCGCCTACAGTTCGTGGTTGTCGAAGAACATCCCCGAAGGCCTGAGTGTCTTTGCCTTTGAAGAAACGCACCGCAAAAAACTACGCACGAGCGATATAATGGAAAACACCAACCGGCAATTAAAAACGCGTACCCGTCTCATCGGACTCTTCCCCAACGAAAGCTCATTACTACGTCTTGCCAGCGCCCTACTCAACGAACTTTCTGACGACTGGGAATGCGACACAAAGAGCTACATGAACTTTCCGAAACAAGCCCTTGACTCACCCTCATAACTTCACAAGCTCCCGCTCCTTTTCCAACCTCAACAACCAATTTGCTCTTTCTAAGACCAACGCAATTTACAGACAAAATGACTCGCAGCCAATAGATGTTTTCCTCAAGTTAAAGTTTTCCAGTTTCATTAGGTGTCACGTGTCATCATCTAACAATATTTTTAATCCAAAGATCAAAACGATCATCGCCGATGGGATTATCAGCATCAATGAACGCCCGATTTGGCTGACTGAAAAGCCAATCATTATCAAACACACGCCAAATACATACACATACACCGCAAGTTTTCTGCCAAACAACATCAAAACAACACACACATACGCGAGGAAAGTAATAAGAAGACAGAGGAGTGGATACAAAACCTCAAAAAACAAAAGTTTAAACATCTCGTTGAAAGTCTCTTTTTCAAGATTCTCCCCTGCAAGCAGCCCATAACACCAGAAAATCAAATAACTTAGCGCAATACTGCACAACAAGGCCAAAATAATAAAACAGGACTTTTTCATAAAAACAAGCACGACGGGCTTGAGCAGTGATTTTTTCACAAAAAAGAGTTCATGTTAATTTTTAAATGGCAAACATTTTTTCGTCAAAGTCATTCATTTTACACATTTGGCAGCACATGATTTATACGCGAAACCCACCATTTACAAAAAGGGCGATACATGACAAAAACCCACTCGTCGCCCACATAATGCAGTTGGGCGTAAGCCGGAGGACAAAAAAGCAAACGTGGACGAGGGCCTGCGGCCACCGGCATCACGATTCCATCGACAATCCTATTGTCTTCTCCATGACAATCGGCAACTTCATGTATGTCAAAAATGATGAAAAACAAATTTACATACATGGCAATAGCAAGAAAACAGATACACAGAAAAGACTTCCATGTCCCACTCCGTTTTTCGTCCCTTTTATTTTCAATTTTCGTGATCACGGACGCCTCCTCGGTGTTTCGCTCCCACCATGTCGTTTTTCTTTTGTTTTTTCATCGCATGGTTCACAAGTAGAGGGATCGTTATATCCCCCATTTTTATTTCCCTCATACAACGCTTCGGGAAACTCCTTTAAACTTTCATTAAAGACAGCGCAAAAACCCCTTTTCGACATATCCTTCCATCTGCTTCCGAGGGCATATCCAAGCCTATATGCCTTCTCATCATACGGGTCATAAGTTGCGCCAGGCAGCCAGCCCCAATTTCCTTTTATCTTATTTGCCTCGTCGACGACATTGCCTTCGGAAAACCCTGCCATTGCACCCATAAACCCATAAACAATGTTGCCCAATATAGAAGATTTAACGCAATGTGAACATAATGTTATAGACATCCCACAACCAGGCTGCTTTTCATCAGGCTGTGTCCCACAACTTGTTTCAGAATTAAATTTGAAATAACTTGAATCCTTGTATCGCTGGTTCCCATTCGCCCAACGCAAATACCTATTTATATCATTTCGGTGCTTGGGATTTTGCTTCAAATAATCGCTCCACCCCTTCTGTTGAGATTCCAACTCTTCCATAATCCAATCATCTGCAATGGCGCCGCATTTCCCTTTGCAGTTGGTCTTCTTTCCCGAAGCACCACCATCAGAGGCTAAGCCCAAAATATCTATTCCCTGTATAATCGTGTTAAATAAATACAGATTTTCACTATCTGCCTCTTCAATCGGATCCCTGCTGGTCCATCTACCAAAACCCACTGCGTAAAATCTAAAACCGTAATAACTCAATCCACTTGTTGCATCAAATGGCTTGGTACTGAAGCGATAGATATTCAAAGATGCCTGTGGGCCAGAAGACAAGATTTCCCTACCAAATGGATCGTATTGGTAATGCGCACTTACCCCACCTGTGCTTTTTATTAATTCACTGGTATTGCC
>JAITHA010000032.1 GCA_031280235.1 Puniceicoccales bacterium
CTTGGGCGATCCACTTGATGCCGGTCTTCGGATCCGTTTCCGAGATTTCCGGTTTTTCCGGGGCGGTCTCGCCAGGCGCCTGCCCGCTCCACAGCGGAATGAATTGGCCGCGCGAGGTCCCGTCGCTGGCAAAAATCGGCGAGGCGAGACCAATCCAGAGCGCGCAAACAGCGGCGAGCGAAGCGATTTTTTTGTTCATGAATTTTGCTTGGACTTGGAGGCCGACCGGAAGTTCCTCACAAACCGCTTGAATTCGCGCTGTGTCTTCCTTCTTCTTGCTCCATGCGTATTGCTCTCACCGGAGGAATCGCCTGCGGCAAAAGTACAGCTGCGGCTTTCTTCGCTCGCCAAGGATACCCCGTTATTTCCACGGACTCGCTTGCCCATGAGATTCTCGATAGCCCAGATGTTGGAGTTCGCCTGCGTGAGCGTTTTGGCGCAGGCATCTTTTTGCCGGGTGGTGCCATCGACCGCTCGCAGCTGGGGCGGCTTGTTTTTGCGGATGCTGTTGTGCGCGCGTGGTTGGAGGAGCTTGTCCACCCAGAAGTTCACCGGCGCTGGCAGGCTGAGGCCGATGCGCAGCCGGGTCGGGCATGGGTTGTTGAGATTCCTGTTCTTTTCGAAAAAAAACTTGAAACTCTCTTTGATTTTTCTGTGTGTGTCGCCTGTGCGCCGTGCACTCAACTTGACCGGCTGGCTCTTCGCGGGTTGGATGATGGGCAGGTGCAAGACAGGCTCCGTGCTCAGTTCTCCATCGAGGAAAAGATGAGGCGTGCTGATGTTTGCCTCTTCAACGAAGGTTCTGTGGTCTTTCTTGAGCAACAGATCTTCGCCCTTCTCCGAGACCTTCCAAAAAATCCTGTGTGATTGACGCTTAGAGCCACAAGCGCCGTTTAGCCGAGTATTTCCCAAACAACCATTCCATGTCCGACGACGTTCCTCCAGCTGATGCCGCCCCCAGTGGCGCCAAAGATGCCCAGCCCACCAGGGCTCCCGTGCCAAGGCGCGGGAGCCGCAAGACAAGCGCCGAGAGTAACCGGCGCCGTGGCCCGCAAAAGGATGAGGCCGCCGGTGATACCGCGCCTCTACCTTTGGCAGATGCCCACGAGGTTCCACTGTCGCCCGCACCTGTGGTGATTTTGCCGAACATCAAAATTGTGGGCGAGGACGAGCCTCCTTTTCCCCGAAAAGAGCCGGAGGAAACCTTCGTCTTTGACCCGACGAAAATCTACCAGCAGTTCGCGGGCACGCCTGCGCCGTTGCCGCCCGCTCCTGAGCCGCCATCAACTGTCACAACGCTTTCGCCAAGCCAGGCCTCGAATGCTCCCATTCCTGTAGTTGGTGGGGAAGGGCCCGCGCCGGGCAGCGCGCAAGCTTCGCCTGATAAAAAGCCCGCTCTGCATAACAATCGACACAACAACGACCGCCGTTCCCAGCACCCACATAACAACCACGGCAAGTTCCAGCAGCCCCAGCCGCACTCTCACAACAACAAGCAACGCCCTCCTTCGCAGCATCAGCCCCAGCCGCACCAACAGCAGTACCAGCAAGGGCAGGGGAAAAGGGACAAATTCCGCAACAAGAACGACAAGCCCCAGCAACGCCAGCAGGGGCGCCAGTGGGGCAACGTCACCTTGGGCGAATCCGTGGATGAGCGGGATCTGTCCCTCGGCAATGCTTACGACTACGAGGCGCTCAACCAAGCCGGTGCCCTCAGCGGGCTTATCGCTGCGGCGAATCTCCCGGGCGAGCCTTTCTCTTTCGCGGAGGCTTATGCGCTGCCCGTAAATGACCTCGTCGCCATGGGCAAGGCCCTGGGCCTACGGTGGGCGCGTGTCCCGCCGCGGCGCGCCCTCGTGGCCGAGCTTCTCTCGGCGGCCCATGCCGCCCAGCGGCCCATCCACGTCAAGGGCACACTCGAAATTCTCGAAGATGGGAATGGCCTCTTAGTTTACCTCTTCGACAACTACCGCATTCGGGAGCTGAGCACCTTTGTCCCCAAGGCGCTCGTCATGCGGCACGGACTCCAGCGTGGCCACGAGATCGAGGGCCTTGCCCTGCCACCGCGTGAAAACGAAACCGTGCCGATCCTCGTCCGTGTGGACAAAATCATGGGCGAAGACCCCGAGACTGTCGCTTCTTGGACGCCTTTTGGCGAGCTCACCCCGTACTACCCGACTCAGCGCATTTTCCTTGAGGCCGAAAACGTCGCCGGCGGCAACAACCTCTCCATGCGCTGCGTGGACTTGCTTTGCCCAATTGGCCTCGGCCAGCGCGGGCTCATCGTGGCCCCGCCGCGCACGGGGAAGACCATCCTTTTGCAGGGGATCGCGAACGCCATCGTGCAGAATACGCCCCAAGTCCACCTCATCATTTTGCTGGTGGACGAGCGCCCGGAAGAAGTCACCGACTTTCGTCGCCAAGTGAGGGAAGCAGAAATCGTCAGCTCCACCTTTGATGAGAGCGCCGAGAGCCATGTGCACGCCGCAGAAATGGTCATTGAGCGGGCCCGGCGTATGGTGGAGGCGGGGCGCCACGTCGTCATCCTCCTCGATTCCATCACGCGCCTCGCACGCGCCTACAACACGATGATGCCGAGCACCGGGAAAATTCTTTCCGGAGGCGTCGAGTCCAACGCCCTCTCCAAGCCCAAGCGTTTCTTCGGCTCCGCTCGAAATATCGAAGGCGGCGGCAGTCTCACCATCCTCGGCACGGCGCTCATCGAGACAGGTAGCAAGATGGACGAGGTTATTTTCGAAGAATTTAAAGGTACCGGAAACATGGAGCTGGACCTCGACCGCGAACTTTCCAACAAACGCATTTTTCCGGCGATAAGTTTTGAACGCAGCGGCACGCGTAAGGAAGAGCTGCTCTACCACCCGGACGAACTGCAAAAAGTCTATTCGCTGCGACGCGCCATGAAGGGCGTCCCATCAGTCGAAGCCATGGAGCAGCTCATTCAACGCATCAAGAAAACCAAGACCAACGTGGAATTCCTTCTCACCCTTGGGCGATAGGCGCATGCGGATTCGGACAAAAAAAGAATCGGAGAAAGAATCTAAGAAACCATGCTGTGCTACGTTTCCTCGCTGTCGAAAGACTTTGCAAACACGCTCACCCTCAACCCTCCTTCAAAATGAATGAAGACAACCAATCCCTCCCAGCCTTGCCCGACTTGCCGCAGAACCACGGCATGCCACAAGCAGACAATGCCACTTTCAGTTTTTCCGTCCCGGTAGGGGCGCCACCCTCGCGCTGGCAACGCTTCTGGCGTAAATTTGGTGGTGACGGCTTTCTCATCTCCGTAGGCTTCCACGTCGCCCTGATCATTATTGCGCTGACTGTGGTTGTTACCAAGGCCGTTATCGAGGGCAAGGCGCCCGAGCTCATTGCCACAGGTGCGGGTGGTGGCAGCAGCGGGGACAAAGTCACGATGACTGAGCACCGCATCAAACCCAAGAATGCGCGTAACATGGCGAAGACCCCGTCGCGCCTCGTGGCCAAAGGTGCCAGCGCTATCTCAATACCGGATATGCCTAACATAAACAACATGTTTGCTGATAGCACCAGCTTGCTCGGTGTGGCATCCAAGGGCATCGGAGGTGGCGGAGGTGGCGGCTCGGGTGGCGGCATTGGCCCAGGGGTTGGCGGAGGCAGGAATCTCGTCTCGCTCTTTGGCACACGCGGTTTCAATTCAGGTGGCCTTGAGGGCACTTTCTATGATCTCAAGCAAACACACGACGGCAAAGCCGCTGACCCAGGTGTAGGTGGATACCAAGCGATCATGCGGAACTTTTTCACCAAGGATAAATGTGATGAATCAACCTTACAGGGGAAGTATTTCATGTCCGATGTAAAACTCTACCTGACGCAAGTGCTCATCCCGCTCCGCCAAGGTAATGCAGTTGAGGCTCCGCGTGCGTTTAGCGTGGAAGGAAAAGTACAACCGAAGCGCTGGATGGCCTACTATCGTGGAAGTGTTAAAGCGCCGTTCTCAGGGAAATTTCGCTTTGTTGGCATGGCGGATGATTGGTTGGTCGTTCGTTGGGGAGGGAAACTTGCGCTAGAGGGTGGCTATGGCGGCAATTTTTGGGAAACGGGAGACGGGGTGATCAAGGACGCAAAGAAAAATCCTCTCCCGGGTACGACAGATACCTATCCCTACGGCGGTGGGCGCCCCGCTATGCGCTGTGGGCGCTGGCTGGAAGTCAAAGAGGGTGAATACTATCCCATCGAAATCGCCATGGGCGAAACGCCCGGCCGCGAGTTTTGTGCTGCACTCGCTTTCGAACGCCAAGGCCAAAAGGGTAAACTTCTTCTTTTCCGCACCATCGGCGGCGACCTTCCGAAGGAAGCAATCAATGGTTCAAAAGGGATGATCCCATCGAATATCGATCTCAAGGGCGGCGACCTTATTTGGGTGACCAAACGAGCCAATACACGACGTAGCAGACGATAAACAACCTAGAGAGGTCTTGTGAAAGCATCTTTTATTTTGCAAAAAGTTTTGGCAAAAGCCAATCCCGAGAAAGCGAGAATATTGCAAAGTTTTTTCAAGACGGGTAGGGGGCAATATGCCGAAGGGGATAGAATGTTGGGAGTCACCATGCCGCAGTTGCACAGTATCGTCAAAACAAGCCCTGAATTTCCTTTGGACGAAATCCAGGGTTTGCTCGATTCGGAATATCACGAAGTACGGATGGTCGGTTTTTTATTTCTCGTGAAACAGTTCAGAAAATCTAGGGATGGATCTGAACGAAAACAGATCTTTGATTTTTATCTGAAAAATGTGCCACGAGCAAACAATTGGGATTTGGTCGACCTTAGTTGCCGCGAATTAATCGGTTGTTATTTGTTGGATAAGAAGGAATTACGCGACGTATTGTATCGTCTCGCAGAGAGCGAAAATCTCTGGGAACAAAGAACATCAATCGTCTCAACGTGGATGTTCATCAAACACGGGCAATTTGAGGACACGCTTTTGTTGGCCAAGGGTTTTCTTTCGCACAAACACGATTTGATCCACAAAGCAACGGGCTGGATGTTACGCGAACTTGGGAAAAAAGACAAGCGCTCTCTGATTGTTTTTCTTGGGAAACACAGCCACGCCATGCCTCGGACAATGCTGCGTTACGCCATCGAACACTTTTCTCCTGCCGAGCGTTCGTATTACATGAAAAAAGACAGGGCTTAGCTGGCCTTGTCAGACGGTGAGGGTTCGCCCATGAAAATGTGCCAATACTTGACGAGATAACCTGCGCCAGAGGAGACTGTCAGCAAAGTGGCCATGCCAAAAGCTACATAGGCAGCTTGGTGCAGGTGTTGAATGAGGGGGGTATCCCAGCCCCAGTCCCGGCGTGCGGCGAGGACGAAGAGGAGCAGGGTAATCACGAAAATTTGCAGCACTGTTTTGATCTTCCCGGAGCGTTCTGCGGCAAGGATGAAGCGCGAGCTTGCAGCAACGAGGCGCAAGCCTGTGATAAGCAATTCGCGCACGAGAATCACCACAACGAGAAAAACGCACCACGTGGGCAGGAGAGGTTTCCCGATAGGATAAACGAGCAGGAAAATAAAAAGACCGACGTTGAGGATCTTGTCTGTGAGTGCGTCCATCAATTTCCCGAAGTTGGAGACGACGCCGAGTCGGCGTGCGAGCCAGCCATCGAGGTAGTCTGTCACTGCGGCGAGCATGAACACTGCGAATGCGATGGTGGCCGCCCAGCGAGTGTCCCACGCAATAAGCGCCGCGATGATAAAAAGGCAGGGGACGCGCGAGGCGGTCATTATGTTGGGCAGTTGCCGCATATTTTTTCCCTAATAGCCGCCCTTGGAAAGCTCGCGCCGCAAGGCGACTTGAAATTGTTGCACGTCTGCCGCAGAGGGTTGGTAGCCGTCGTAGGGCGGGATGAAACCGAGCTGTCCGTAGGAATCGAGCTGCCATTGGCCAGTTTGCCCATCCGAGAAAGTGACGCTCCCCCCGGCAGCGATGCCCGGGCGTTGGACGGGGTCGACGCTCACGGAAACATTGGCGTGTGCGGGTTTGGGCGCGGGCGCGGCGGCAGAGTAGTCGTCTGGGCCGAGGCTGGGCATATCATTGGTGTCGGTGTCGTTGCTGCTGTTGTCGGCGGCGGGTAGGTTTTCGGGCTGGGCAGCGGCCTGGGTTTTGTCCTTTAGCACGAGGTCAAGGTCGTCCACGAGAAAGCGGACATCCATGTAGGTCATGGAGAGGCCAAAGTCGCCGTTGATGCGTTTCTGGATCTCGGACAACGAGGCACCTTCTGTGACCCATTCGGCAACGTTTTTCTTTTGTTCTTGGGAAAGGCTTTCGGGCATGGTTGGGGAACTTGTGCTTTGCTGCTTTTTTTGCAAGCGGTGAGTATGTTGGTGGGTGGTCAGGCTTGACGCGTGGAAAGCTTTGTGCGGGCGTGCCGACGACTTTTTATACTTCCAGATTCGACGCATGTTTCACAGAGATACCATTGTTGCCATTGCCACGCCACCCTTGGAGAGCGCGCTTGCCATCGTGCGCCTCAGCGGGCCGACGTGTACCGCCATCGCTCAGGAGGCTTTTGCGCGAAAAGCCACATTGATTTCGCGGCGCGTTTCTGTGGGCGTTTACCACGACGTGGCAGGGCGGCGCGTGGATGAGTGCGTCTATGTGCTTTTTGGCGACACGTTTTCTTTTACGGGTGAGGCGTCCTTGGAAATCACCTGCCATGGCAACCCGCTTATCACCCGGCAGATTCTCGACGATTGCCTTGCGCGGGGCTGCCGACTCGCTGCGCCTGGGGAGTTCACGCGCCGGGCTTTTCTCAATGGGCGCCTTGATTTGACGCAGGCTGAGGCTGTAGCCGACACCATCCATGCGCGCTCGCACAAGGCGCTTGCCGTGGCGCAGCGGCAGCTCGCCGGAGAGCTCCTGCGTAGGGTGGTTGGCTGGACGGACAGGCTCTTGCAGGTACAGGCGGCGCTCGAGGCCTACATTGATTTCCCGGAGGAAGATTTGCCGCCTGAGGATGTGGATGGCCCATTGGCAGCGTTGCTTGCGCTGGCGGGCGAGTTTTCGCGCGCAGCGGGGAGCGCGCGTTACGCGGGTGTGCTTCGCAACGGTGTGCGCGTGGTCATCGTGGGAGCACCCAATGCGGGGAAATCTTCGCTGCTCAATGCGTTGTTGGGCGAGGAGCGAGCTCTTGTGAGCGATGAGCCCGGGACGACGCGGGACTTTATCTGTGAGCACTTCGTCGTGGGTGCCCACAGCGTGCAGCTGGTCGATACGGCGGGTCTGCGCGGCAAACTTGCCACAAGGCTTGAGACGCTTGGGATGGCGCGCACGCATGACCAAGTCGAAGGGGCGGATTTTTGCCTGCTTGTCGTCGATGCTGCTGCGTCACCGCCAGTGTTACCCGCCGGGCTTTTGCAGATGCTCGATCCGGCGCATGCGCTGCTCGTGCTCAACAAGTCCGATTTGCCTGCGAATGAGCAGACGGCGGGCATGCTTCCCGGCTATCTGCGTGCCACAGTCTCCGCACGTACGGGGGTGGGCATTGAGGCGTTCAAGGTGCAGCTTGCAGAGACATTGGAGCGTGGCGGGATCGTACCCGACGGGGAGAGCATCGTCGTCAATGCCCGCCATGCAGAGGCCTTGCGCCGGTGTGCGGAGCATTTGGAAAAGGCCGCAGCGGCGATTCGACAGGGTGTTGCCACAGAGTTGGCTGCGAGTGATGTGCGAATGGCTGTCAGTGCGTTGGGCGAAATCATCGGGCGCGTGGAAACCGAGCAGATGCTCGACAAATTGTTTGCCTCATTCTGCATCGGCAAATGAGGCTGGAGTGTACGTCGTTTATTCCTCGTGGAGATCGCCGGGTATCTCGCGGTCATCCATGCGGGTGATGTCTGCGCCGAGCGCGGCCAAGCGTTTATCGAAACACTCGTAGCCGCGGTCGAGGTGGTAGATGCGCCGCACCCAAGTCTCGCCGCTTGCCACGAGGCCGGCCAGGATCAAAGCCGCGCTGGCGCGCAGATCGGAGGCCATGATGGGCGCGCCGCAAAGTTTTACGCCGCCTTTCACGATAGCCGTGGCGCCTTCGATGGCAATGTCCGCGCCCATGCGCTGTAGCTCAGGGACGTGCATGAAGCGATTTGGGTAGATGCGTTCGGTGATGAGGCTGAGGCCGGGGATGAGTGTGAGTAGGGTGGAGAACTGCGCCTGCAGGTCTGTCGCAAACCCCGGATGTGGGTGGGTGATGATGTCCACAGGGCGGCAGCGAGAGAGGCCGCCGTGGACGCGGAGGGTCTGTGTGCCAAGGGCTTCAATGGCTACGCCGGCCTCGTCGAGTTTGTCGAGAAAGGCGCCAAGATGCTCGGCGGAAGCGCCTTGGACGGTGATATCGCCTTGGGTAATGGCGCCAGCGAGCAGGTAAGTGCCCGCCTCGATGCGGTCGGCGAGCGGTGTGTGGTCACAGCCGTGCAAACGCTCCACGCCAGTGACGATGAGCGCCGGGCTGCCAAGGCCTTCGATCTTTGCCCCCATGGCGAGCAACATGCGGCATAGGTCCACGACTTCCGGCTCGCAGGCCGCGCAGTCGATGTGCGTGATGCCTGGGGTGAGTACGGCGGCCATGAGCAGGTTTGTTGTGCCGGTGACGGTGCTGCCGTGGCGCCCGCCCATGAAAATGTAATTGCCGCGCGCGCGTGTGGCATCGACGGAGATGTAGCCGTTTTTGTGAGAGACTTCGCAGTTGAGACGCGTCAGTCCTTTCAGATGGAGGTCGATGGGGCGCGGGCCGATGACGCAACCACCGGGCAGGGCGATTTCCACCATGCGCAAGCGCCCCACGAGCGCCCCGAGTAGACAGATGGAGGCGCGCATCTTGCGCACGAGGTCGTAGGGGGTGCGCCCGTGCACACATGCTGCCGTGATGCGCCATGTGCCGGGGGCCAACTTTTCCACTTGTGCCCCGTGGTGGCGCAAGATTTCTAGCATGAAATGGACATCGCTCAGTTGGGGCACATTGCGCAAGACGCAGCTTTCCGCTGTGAGCAGGGTGGCCGCCAACATTGGCAGCACCGCGTTTTTCGCGCCGGAGACGTTAACTGTCCCGGACAGTGGTTTATTTCCCGTGATGCGGACGACATCCATGATGCGTCAAAGGAGATAAGACTCAGCGCGCTTGCTTCAATCCCGGATGGCGCTTTTTCCGAAAAGAGGTGGTGATTTCTCGTGGGCGCCTACCTGAGGCACACTACTGGAGGATGGCCTATCGGGCGGCGTCGGTGGCCTCAGGAATGGTGATAGGCGTCTTTTCTCCCGTTGCGCGCAGTTGTTCAATGCGCAGTTCGGTGTCTTGGAGAACTCGTTGGCAGTGCGCATGGAGTTTCATGCCTTGTTCGTATTTTTGCATGAGCTCTTCGAGCGGGGTGTCCCCCTGCTCCAGGGATTGGACAAGGCGCTCGAGTTCGCCGAGTGCAGCGTCGAATGTTTTGGGCGCGTCGGTTTGGTTTTTGGCAGTGCTTTTGCTCATGGTGTGGCTGGCTCGGTGTCGGCCTGCTTCTCGGGGCTTTCCGGGGCGACGACGTATTTTTGGATTATGGCATGGCGTTGTTCAAGGAGGTTGTCGCCGCGCCAACGCCCGATGTCTTTGTAGAGGACGACGTATGCCATTAGGGCGATGAAGAGGAGTATGCAGACGTATTGCAGGGCGGCGAGGAATTTGAGCGGAATGGGCTTCCCAGTGATTTTTTGGACGGTGGCGATGAGGATGTGACCGCCGTCGAGCACGGGAATGGGCAGGATGTTCAGGATGGCGAGGCTGATGTTGATGATGAGGGTGAACCAGAGGATGCGGCGCAGGTCGTCGGCGTTGCTATAGTAGGTGCGCGCGATGGAGATTATGCCCATGAGCTGATCCACGCCGACGTCCGAGTTTCTGTTGATGAGGGCGGAGAGAGAGTCGTAGGTCATCTTGAAGGCGACGCCGAGTTGGGTGATGGGGTTTTGGTGAACGATCTCGACCTTAGCGATGGTGGTGACGCCGATGTAGGGGTGCGAGGCAGGGGGGATGACGCTCGCCTTAAAGTCCTTGAGGGTGAGGGTTTCCTGCCCATCGTTGTTTTTGCAGAAGAGGGTGGCGTTGTCGCCCTTGAGGCGTTGTGAGGCTCGGGCGAGCTCCTCCGGGGTGTGAATGGAGAAGATACCGTCTGGCTGGTCGATGCGGGCGAGGATGGTGCCTGGGCGCAGCGTGCTGGAGTGTTGCGAGCTGGTGGGCAAGGTGTCGATGACCATGAGGTTGCGGTGAGGCCCTGTCGGCTTGGGGGCGTTGTAGTCATCTGGCACGGCGACGAGGCGGAGGTGGCGTTCAACATCGCGCTCGGTAAATGTGATGCGGGCGAGCTCGACGGTTGTCTGGCGCAGGGCAGGGATGAGGGTGACGCTGCGGAGGGCGCCAGCGGTGTCGCGAACGTCGAGCTTGATTTCTTTTTCGCCGATGGCGTCGAGGCTTTGGCTGAGGTGTTCGATGGAGTAGAGGGGGCTGCCGTTGAGGGCGATGAGTGTATCGCCTTGTTTGAGGCCAGCGGTGGCGGCGGGTGTGCCTTTACGTGGAGTTTCGATGACGATTTCGTTGGCAGGGGAGATCCCGATGCGGCGGCTGCTATCGCCGCTGATGGGGTTGATTTCGATGAGCTCTGGGTTGGCGAGGATGTCTCGTTTTTGCCCGTTGCGTTCAATGGTGAGTTTTACCTGGGGTCGGCCTTTGTCATCACGCCCGCTGCCGAGGGCGATTTTTTCGATGACTTGCATGAAATTGGCGACGGGGACGTCGTCGATGGTGAGGATTTTGTCTCCGGGTTGCAGCCCGGCGGCTTTGGCTGGCGAGGGTTTGGAGGGCGTGTCGAGCTCAGAGGCCACGAAGCCGATGGTGGTCGTGGCGGAGTTGCGCAGGATGGGACGTCCGACGACCCAGAGCACGGAGCCGATGGCCAAAGCGAAGAGGACGTTGAAGATGACACCCATGCTGGCGGCGATGACTTTGTCCGCGTAAGAGATGGGTGGGAGGCGCTCCGCTTCGTTGTCGTATTCGCCCTCGATGGACTCCAAGTCGGCGAGTTGGGGCAGGGCGACGTAGCCGCCGAGAGGCAGCAGGGAGATGCGATAGTCTACGCCGTCCTTGCCCGTCCAGCCCCAGATGCGTGGGCCAAAACCGATGGAAAAACGCTCGACTTTGAGGCCTCGCCAGCGCGCTGCGAGAAAGTGCCCGAGTTCGTGGATGAAGACGGAGCCGCCAAAGAAAAGCACGATGAGGAAGACGCCAAAGGCACTTCCGAGAATATTACCGAAGTTGGGCAAGTTCATGAACGCGCAGAAGAGAAAGGAAAGGGTTGGGTGAAGAAAGCAAAAAGTGGCGAGGCTGGGCGCATAGCGCTCTTCGCTTTGGTGTACGCCGATTGGAGGGACACATCACTTGGAGGGTGAGTGCTTGCTTGCTTTCCACAGCCTGCCGTACATGCGGGCATATTCGATCGTCAAGGAGAGGCCCGTTCTGAGGTCGTGCTTGGGTTGCCAGCCTGCGGTGCGCAGCTTGCTGGCGTCTGCCAAGGAGTGGGGCACATCGCCGGGTCGCTCCGCGAGATACTCACGTTTGAACGTCGTCCCTGCGGATTTTGAGATCATTTCTCCGAGCTCATTGATGGAGGTCTTTTGGCCATAGCCAGCGTTGTAGGTGCCGGTGAGGCCGGGGGTCGTTGCTGCAAAGATCAGGGCGCTGACGATGTCTTCCACGTAGATGAAGTCTCGCGTCTGCTCGCCGTCGCCGTAGATCGTGATGAGCTGGCGATTCAGCGCGCGCTCAATGAAGATGGGCACGGCTGCAGCATAGCCGCCGAGCGGATTTTGGCGTGGGCCGAAGACGTTGAAGAAGCGGATGTTTGCCGTTTCCAGGCCGCATTTTCTCGTGAAAAGTGCGTTGTAGAATTCGCCGTCGAGCTTTGACATGGCATAGGGGCTTCGGGGCTCGGGGGGCATGGTCTCAAGCTTTGGGACGATGGGGTTATCCCCATAGATGGCTGCCGAGCTGGCGAAAACCAGCTTGCGCACGCCGGCCTTTGCGGCGGCCTCCAGCACCTTGATGTGCCCGAGGGTGTTGATGCGCGCGCACTCAAGAGGGTTGGCCATGGACTCCGCGACGCTCACCAGCGCGGCCAGATGGAACACGTAGTGCACGCCTTCCATGGCCTTCTCGAGTACCTTGCTGTCGGTGATGCAGCCTTTGACGAAAGTCAGTTTCAAGCCGCTCAGGTTGTGTATGTTCCCAGTGCGCAGGTTGTCCAGAACGACGACTTCCGCTTGCTTGTGGAAATGTTCGGCGATGTGGCTCCCAATGAAGCCTGAGCCGCCTGTGATGAGTATTCGCATGGATGTTTTTCTCCTCGTGCTTGGGTGTTCAGGCTGCTGGTGGGTTTCTGGTCAGTGCCTCGGCGATTTGGACGGCGTTCAAGGCGGCACCCTTCCAGAGCTGGTCTCCGCTCACCCAGAACGACAGCCCGTTGTCCAAGGCGGAGTCGATGCGGATGCGACCGACGCCACACTTTTCCTTCCCGGTGTAGAAGAGCGGCATTGGGTAAAGCTTGTTTTCCGGGTTGTCGCAGAGCTCGGCGCCGGAGAATTTGGCGATGGCGTCGCGCGCGCTGTGGATGTCCACAGGGGTTTCGAATTCGGCGTTGATGGCGATGGAGTGTGCGCGGAACACGGGCACACGCACGCAGGTTGTTGAGGCGCGCAAGCCCGGCAAATCGAGGATTTTGCGCCCCTCATTTACCATTTTCATTTCCTCCTTCGTGTACCCGGAATCGAGGAAACTGTCCACGTGCGGGATGAGGTTGAAGGCGATCTGGTGTGGGTAGACGGATTTTTCCACGACCCGGCCCGAGGCCCATTGGCGGACTTGCGTGTCAAGCTCGCGCATGGCCGCCGCGCCCGTGCCGGAGACGGCTTGGTAGGTAGCGGCGAAAAAACGTTTCAAGCTGAACCGACGATGCAGGGGATACAGCCCCATGAGTGCAATCGCCGTCGAACAATTGGGGTTGGCGATGATGCCCCTGTGGCTTGCAAGCGTGTGGGCATTGATTTCGGGCACCACGAGCGGCACGCCTGCGTCCATGCGAAAGGCCGAGCTATTGTCGATCACGACACAGTCCCGGGCTACGGCCTCATGGGCGAGCGCCAGAGAGACGCTCCCGCCAGCGCTGAAAATGGCAAAATCCAGCCCGGTGAAGGCTTCTGGCGTGGCCTCGATTATCGGGCATTCATTGTCAGCGAAAACGATTTTTTTGCCAGCTGAACGCGCCGAAGCCAGCGGACGCAGCTCGGCCACAGGGAACTTCCGCTTGGCGAGCAACATGAGGATTTCTTGACCGACCGCACCTGTTGCGCCCACGATGCCCACTTTGAAAGAAGACTTGTATGCCATTTGAAAAGGAAACAGCTCTGAGATTACTTGATGAATTGGAGACCAGACGGAGGGAACTCCGCTTGGAGGAACAAAAAGATTATCTGTGCATTTCCATATGCGAGCAAAAATTATGGCATTTCCGTGAGGCGTCTCTCGCTTTCTCCTGTCGGGTCTCCACCTCGCGTGCTGCGCCCTCCTGCATCCCGGGTTCTTTCGGTACACCGACCGGGCTGCACCGCGTCGCCGAGCGCATCGGCGATGGCGAACCTTGTGGCACTGTTTTCAAGGGGCGCCTTTCGCAAGGCTTCACTTGGGAAAACTCCCCCCAGACCGTGTGTACCGAAAATCTGATAACAACGCGCATCCTCTGGCTTGACGGCCTTGAAGTGGGGAAAAATCGCGGCCCGGGGTGCGACACACACTCGCGCTGCGTTTACATCCACGGCACAAACCAGGAAGTCGCCATCGGGCGCCCAAATAGCCACGGATGCGTTTTGCTGGGCAATGCCGACATGCTCTCGCTCTACGACACTGTCCCGAGAGGCAGTCTTGTCTGGATTTCCTTGGGATAGCGCAAAATCCCTGCTCCACACATTGCTGAGGTAGAGCAGGGGGTCGGGAAAACACGCTTTGCATGGGAGCCATCGCGTGGCGCCTTCGGTTGGGCTTATGGCGCCGGGCTCACGCTCACACGCACGGCGAGCTGCTCGCTGTAGCCGGGGGCTTTCTTGTTGGCGATGGTGCAGGTGTATATTCTGGGAGTGTGTCGTTTTGTCTGTAAATTGGTTCTGAGCATCTGAGGCAGGTGTCTCGAACAGCCTGGTGCCCAATGGCCAATTCGTCGAACTTCTCGGAGTCCAATCCGAAGACCGCCTTCATCATCTCCCGTTTCTGAACATGCGTTCAAGTATTTTCATGCCCAAATGCCTGCTTCCCTCTCGGCTTCTTGCCAATGCCTATTTCCCAGCACGTCTAATGAGAACGACCGACCAATCAAGTGCCGCGCACTCGACACCGGCAGGTGTGTGGCACGGGTATCTGGTCATTTAAATCGTGTCGGTGATGGTTGCCTCCATGCCGAGGGTACTTCCCTTCCTTTCGCCCCATCATCAAACCATTTTCGTGAGTACACTGTCTATTTCGTTCTCGATGTTGATGGCGATGATCTGCGAGGGCGAGGCTGAGAAGGGTATGGATTATATTTGGAAATCCAGGGTGTAGGCTGGGGGTTCGTTGGAGCGGTCTATGTTTTTGGAGCGGCGTTTGTCATAGAAAATGCGGATGTCTGCCGTGTCTGAGGAGAGTAGTTGTGAGGCGCGTATCAAGGCTTTGCGAGTGGAGACGTTGGGGTTGCCTGGGTCGCCGGCAAAAACGTTTTCGTGGCCGAGTATTTTAATGACTCCGCTGTTGTGGATTACTTTGAGTACGTCGGGTGTGCAGCCACTGACGAGCAGGTGCTGGCCCATATGGTGGAGGGATTCGTGGAGGGACTCTAGGGCCATGACGGTCGAGGCGTCGAGGTGGCGTGCGTTTTTCAGGCGGAGGATGAAAATGCGGATATTTTCGTCGACGGCTTGTTGGCGTATTTGAGTGAGGAAGACGTCGGCTGCGCCAAAGAACAATTCGCCTTCGACATGGATGATGGCGATTTGTGGGTTGGTACGTTGTTCTTTGTCGCGGATTTGGGCGAGTGACCCGCTTTCATCAAAGGCGTATTCGACGAGTACCGGAGAACTTGTTTTTTGCAGGAAAAGGGCGAGCGAGATACCGATGCCTGCGTAGATCGCGATGTCCAGCCGGAGGAAGAGTGCTGCGGCGAGGGTGATGGCAAAGACTGTTGCGTCGGAGCGTGTGGAGCAGCAGGCGATGCGAATCCGGCGCCAATCAATCATACGGAGGCCGACGCAGACAAGCACTGCTGCGAGCGCGGCGGTGGGGATGTAGTTGAAGGCGGGGGTGATGAAAAGCAGAGCCAATAGGACGACGAAGCTGCTGAACATGGAGGCCAGTTGTGTGCGCCCTCCGCTTTGGAAGAGCATTGCGGAACGGGTGAAGGAGGACGAGCCGGGGACAGCTCCGCAGAGGCCGCAGGCGATGTTTGCGGCTCCCATGCCCAGAAGTTCGCGGTTGGGGTCGACTATTTGCCCGCTTTTCCCGGAGAGGGATTTGGTGATGGTGGCGGCTTCGAGCATGCCGATGAGCGAGACGGCGGCGGCGCTGCCGAGTAGCGATGGGAGGAGGGAGAGGTGTTCTTGTGTGAACCCGAGTGCGCGCAGGCTTGTGAAGTCCTGTCCCAGCGCTCCGTCCGCCGAGGCTTCGCGCATGATGTGGAAGGGAAGGGGGGCATCCGCCCCAGCGTGCCACGCGAGGAAACACGCCACAGCTGCCAGTACGAACAGGGCGAGGAGGGAATCTGGCCAGTTGGGGCGCCAGCGGCGTGTGAGCGCGGCGATGGCGATGGCGGCGAGGCCGATGGCGCAATCTGCCCATGCGATGTTTCGCGCCAGTACGGAGAGTGCGGTTTCGTGAAGTGTGTTGAGGAAGCTGGTGTGCCCTGTCGGCGCCGCATTACTTCCGAGGAAGTAGCGTAGCTGGCTCGCAGCAATCATAAGGCCGATGGCTGTGCTGTAGGCGATGACGACGGAGCGGGAGATGAACTTGGTGACACTGCCGAAGTGGAACAGGCCGGCGAGGAATTGGATGCCGCCGATGATGAGCGCCATGAAGACGGCAAGTTGCAGCGGTGGGAGCGTGGCGCCTGCTTCGCTGTGCGCGGCGATGAGCGAGGCGACAATGAGGCTCACAGAATTAGTCGGGCCAAAGACGTGATGGCGCGAGGAGAAGAAAAACGCGCCGACAAAACCGCCGACCATCAGGGAGACGATCACTGGCATAGGCGGCAGGCCGAGGATGAACGCGAAGCCCATCGCCTGGGGGACGGAAAACAGGGTGAGTGTCGCGCCGGCGACGATGTCTGCCCTGAGTTTCCCGAGGGTGTATGTGCGCAATTCTTGTACTAGGGGAAACTGCATCCAGAAGATATCCGGGCGCTCAAGGCCAGTGCCGTTCTTTTCTCCGTGAGACCCGAGGATGGATGCCATTGCGTCCGAAAATATCGCTGTCTTGGTGTGTGCTTGCAAGAAACAACAAAGCCACACAACCAACTCGCCCGCTCCCCTTGCGTGGTGCTCTCGTCTTGACGAGATGGAGAGGGTTGGGCGACGGCAGGTGGCTTTGCGTGTGTCGTGGCTTATTTCGCCAGAGTGATTTCGCCAGCGCTGAAGACGTGCTTTGTCCCGGCTTCATCGCGAACGACTAGGCAGCCGTTGGCGTCGATGCCTTGCACGACCCCGGTCGTGGACTCTCCTCCCTTGTTGTTCGTCGGGCGGATGACAACAGTTTTGCCGGCGAGGCTGTCGTACTTTTTCCAGAGCGTTTCAAAGTCTGAGCCGCGTCCACGTTCAGAGAACTGCTCGTAGGATGTCAGAATGGAAAGGATACAATCTGCGGCGGCGTCGTTGATATCGATTGGTTCGCCTTTTTCTTGGCTGAGGGAAGTGACGATGTCGCGCATCTCAAATGGGAAGTCCAGAGAGGGCGCGTTCACGTTGAGGCCGATGCCAAGAACGATATCGCGGATCTGGTCGGAATCGATGCGGGCTTCAGTCAGGATACCGGCGATTTTACGGCCATTGCACATGATGTCGTTTGGCCACTTGATTTGTGCTGGGATATTGTACTTCTCGGCGAGGTGGGCGCAGAGGCGCAGGCCTAGAACGAGGGTGATTGCCTGAATCTTGTCCGGCAGAGACTGTGGCCTGAAAGCAAAGGAAAGATAGAGGTTTTTCTTGTGGCGGCTGTCCCAAATACGCCCCAAGCGACCGCGCCCCATGGTCTGGGTTGCGGCGGAGATCACGAACGGCGCTGCTTGGCCTTCGCTTAGGCGGCGTACGGCTTCGTTGTTGGTGCTGTCCAGATGTTCACCGTGGTGAATTTCTGGCAGGGGTGCCTTGAGCTTATATTTCCCCGTGGCGATGAGACGCTTCAAAATCGATACGAGCAGCACAGGGTGCACTTGCTCAGGGCGCTTGATGAGGGTGTAGCCAATACGTGGCGATGCCTCAAAGACGAAACCCTCTTGCCGCAGCTGCTCCAGACGAGTCCAGATGCTGACTCGCGTGACGCCGAGTTCGGCGGCTAGCTTTCCTCCGCTGACGGGTTTCCCATCGGCTTCCAAGAATGGTGTGAGTATGTTGGTGATGTCCATGAGCAGGGAGCCTGTTGATGCAGTTCAGACTGACAAGTATTTTTTTAACGAATACTTTGATAGCAGCGCTCCTTTATCGTTTGTATTTCTTTGCGGCATATTGGGTTGTGTTTTGTTTTCGGCTCCCAAGAAAAAAGGGAAGAGGAGAGAAAAAGAATGAACGTTTGTTCATACATTGAGGTTTTGGCTTGTTGCGGAGCTGTTGTTGGGGGGGGCGGTTGGAGTGTGCGAGAGCTTGCCAGTAGAGGCTTGTACCCCTTGGGTTTTGGGCTCTCATGGGCAGGGATCTGGGTCTTCCCGATGGCGCGTACTATTCTGCTTGCGTTCTCGTGGCTCCGTTTTCTCCCTCCCTACATGAGTTCCCAAGAACGCATTGCCCGGGCCTTTCAAGCCGCTCGTCAGCAGGGCCGTCCGGCTTTCATCGCCTACATTTGTGGTGGGGATCCAGATGGCGAAACTTCTGCCGCGCTGGCTTGTTCGCTGCTTGGGGTGGGGGTGGATATTCTTGAGATTGGCGTGCCTTTCTCGGACCCGCTGGCCGATGGTTTGACGAACCAGCTTGCTGCCCAGCGCGCGCTTGCGGCGGGTATGACGCACAAGCGTTTCCTTGCGCTGGTGGCTCGCGTGCGCGCCGCTTTCCCCGATGCACCCATTGTCCTCTATACCTACTACAACTTGGTCTTTTCGCATGGCCTCGCTTCTTGTTTGCGGCAGTACAAGGAGGTGGGTGTTGATGGCCTGCTCACGTTGGATTGCCCGCCCGAAGAGGCAGGCGAGTTGCTTGCCGTGAGCCGCGCCATCGGGCTCGCCAACATCTTCCTCGTCGCGCCGACAACGCCCCCGGAACGCGTCAAGGCCATTGTGCGCGAGGCGTCCGGTTTCATCTACTATGTCTCGCACGAGGGCGTCACTGGCGAGCGCAATGTGGTTGCTGGCGACCTTGCTGGGGCCGTCTCCCGCATCCGGCAGCACACGGTGTTGCCCATCGCGGTGGGCTTTGGCATCTCGACGCGCGCGCATGTCGAGGCAGTGGGGCGTGTGGCGGACGGCGTCGTTGTGGGCAGTGCCTTGGTGAACGTCATTGCCTCACAGCTTGGGCAGCCTGGGCAAATCCCTGCAGCGATTGCCGCGAAGGCGCGGGCCCTTATGGGCCTTGGTTGAGGCGGGGGGGGGTGGGCGTCGGCGCGCTATGCCGCGCCAGTTCAGGAACATCTGTATGGGGGCAATGTCCAACGTGACGAATCCCTGTCGCCATGAAGAAAAAAACCATAGTAGCAACGCTCGCCGCGTGCGCGGCGATAGTCCCTGCCAACGCGCAGCAGAAACAACGGCTGGATATCGAGATGCCGAAGGTGGAGACCACTGGGGGTCCCGTCGTACTGAGACTGAAGAACTTGGATCTAGTAGCGCCCGAGGAGACCTTCCTTCTGGTGCCCCCGGGTACGGCGCTCCTCTCGCGGAACAAGCCCGTCACCTCCAGCGACAAGCTGCCGATTCTTGGCGAGCTTTCCCAGATCACCGACGGCGACAAGGACGCTGCGGAAGGTTATGAAGTCGAGCTCGCCCCCGGTGTGCAGTGGGTGCAAATAGACCTGCAGAAAACGGCGGAAATCTACGGCTTGGCCATCTGGCACTTCCACCGCCAGAGGCGCGCCTGCAAAGGCGTCATCGTGCAGATTTCGGATGATGCCGAGTTCAAGACCGGCGTCAGCACGGTGTTCAACGCCGATGTGGACAACCTCGCCAAGCAAGGTGCGGGCTCAAACAAGGCCTACATCGAAACCAACAAAGGGAAGTTGCTTTCCGTGAACGGTGTGAAAGGCCGTTACGTGCGCCTCTACAGTGCCGGTAATACCGCCAGTCCGGGGAACCACTACGTCGAGGTCGAAGTCTACGGGAAGTAATCCCCTCCCGGAGAAACGACACACGCGCAAAGGCTCCCTGTTTTTTTATTATCGCCACGCTTCCGAAATTTACTCACCTCAGGGGATATCAACTTTTTTTCACCATGAAAACGAAAACCATAGTAGCAATGCTCGCCGCGTGCGCGGCGATAGTCCCTGCCAACGCGCAGCAGAAACAACGGCTGGATATCGAGATGCCGAAGTTGGAGATCGTCGGCACACCAGTGCCCATCGTACTGAAGAATCTGGACTCGGTGGAGCCCAAGGAAACCTTTCTCTTGGTGCCTAAGGGTACGGCGCTCCTCTCGCGGAACAAGCCCGTCATCTCCAGCGACAAGCTGCCGATTCTTGGCGAGCTTGTCCAAGTCACCGACGGCGACAAGGATGCCTCAGAAGGTTATGAGGTCGAGCTCGCCCCCGGTGTGCAGTGGGTGCAAATAGACCTGCAGAAAACGGCGGAAATCTACGGCTTGGCCATTTGGCACTTCCACCGCCAGAAGCGCGCCTACAAAGGCGTCATCGTGCAGATTTCGGATGATGCCGAGTTCAAGACCGGCGTCAGCACGGTGTTCAACGCCGATGTGGACAACCTCGCCAAGCAAGGCGCGGGCTCGGACAAGGCCTATATTGAAACCAACAACGGGAAGTTGATCTCCGTGAACGGCGTGAAAGGCCGCTATGTACGCCTTTACAGTGCCGGCAACACCTCCAATCCGGGGAATCACTACGTCGAAGTAGAAGTTTACGGGAAATAATCCTCAACGCATCCTTCATGCACGAAAAGCCGGGCGCACCAATGCCCGGTTTTTTTGTGTCTGGGGCAGACGTGGTGAGCAGAGAGATTTCGCTTCCCTCGCCCGTGTTTTGGCAACAGCGTTTCGCGTTATGGAAATCTACATCGACGGAAAGTTCTACCCCAAAGCAGAGGCAAAGATATCGGTCTTCGACCATGGTTTGCTCTATGGGGACGGCATTTTTGAGGGCATTCGCGTTTACAAAAACTGCATCTACAAATTGGATGAACACCTTGAGCGTCTGGAGTATTCGGCCAAGGGCATTGCCCTGAACCTCCCATGGAGCCGTTCCGAAATCGCTGAAGCAACCATTGATGCCTGCCGTCGCAACAACGTGAAAAATGGCTACATCCGTCTCGTCGTCACGCGCGGCGAGGGAGATCTAGGTCTGAGCCCGCGCAATTGCCCAACGCCGACGCTCATTATTATCGCCGACAAAATCAAACTTTACCCCGAGGAATTCTATACGATCGGGATGAAACTCATCACCGTGCCCACGCGCCGCGTCAACCCTGCTGCATTGCCGCCGATGGTGAAATCACTGAATTACCTCAACAACATCCTCGCCAAGATAGAGGCCTTGCAACACGGCTACCACGAGTGTCTCCTGCTGAACGACCAAGGCTACGTAGCCGAGTGTTCCGGGGATAACCTGTTCCTCGTGCACCGTGGCAAACTGCTTACGCCCCCATCGTCCGCCGGGGCGCTTGTTGGCATCACGCGTCAGGCGGTCATCGAAATTGCCGTCGCGCTCCAACTGCCTGTTGTCGAGGCCAATCTCACGCGCTACGACGTGTTCAATGCCGACGAGGCTTTCCTCACTGGAAGTGCCGCTGAAATCGTCCCCGTCGTCGAGCTTGATGGGCGTGTGATTGGTTCGGGAAGCCCCGGGCCAGTCACCGCGCAATGCCTCAAAGCCTACCGCGAAAAAGTCACCCACGATGGGACACTGATTACGTGAGCGCCTGCTAAAGCCCCGCGAAAAATGCCCTCCACGGATGACCAACAGCAAGCCCGGGCACGCCGCAATTCCAACCTCGCTACGGCCTTCGCCATCGCTGGCCTTGAGCCTGCACGTTGCCGCGCGATGGAAATCTTCTACACTTTTTGCCGCGTGGCAGATGACATTGTCGATGAGCCTGGCGACGCCGAGAGCAAGCAGCACGCGCTCGGTGCTTGGCGCGACATCATCCACGGTTACTACGCTCCCGATAGCGCTGACAGCGATTCCCAGCAGGGCGGCGCCTTGGCTGGGGAGATGGCTGCCGTGGTGCGCGAATACACCATACCGCAGGAACCACTCCTCGCCATATTGGACGGCTGCGCGATGGACATCACCCCGCGCGAATACGCCAACGGGGCGGAGCTACACCAATATTGCTACGGAGTCGCGAGCGCCGTTGGCCTCGCCTCCATCCGCATCTTCGGTTGCCGCCATCCGCTCTCCGAAGATTTTGCTGTGGCCATGGGCTACGCCCTCCAGTTCACCAACATCTTGCGCGACGTCGTCGAGGATTACCATGAGCTCGGGCGCATCTATTTGCCCCGGGACGAGATGGCGGCTTTCGGGGTGGAACCCGCGCACTTGGCCGCGCCTGCGGAAAACCCGGCCTGCAGAGCGCTCTTCCACGTCCAATATTTTCGCGCCAAGCATTATTTCAATAAGGCCCGCCTGCTCGTGGCGCAAGAAGATTGCCAAGCTCTTCGCGCGGCCTTCGTCATGGGTGCATTTTACGAGGCCATTTTGGAAAAAATCAAAGCGAGTGGATTTCGCCTTACGCGAAAACGTATACGACTCTCCCGTTGGGAAAAAGTGAAACTTTTGCGAAGCACGCTCGTGCCACTACACAGGGAAGGGCGCGGCAAAGTACGTAGGAACGAGAACGATGACAAGGCATCGCTCGTGCTTCGCCCCAAGCAGATAGCTGTTTTTGGTGCCGGTGTTGCGGGAATCGCCGCTGCCGCCGAGGTCGCGCTCGCTGGACACACCGTGGATTTGTTTGAGTCCAGGCGCGAAATTGGCGGACGTTCGGGTCTCTTGTCACTGAAAGATTCGGCGCCGATGGACAATGGCCACCACGCCATGTTTGGTTGTTATAGCGCATTTCTTCGCCTCGTGGAAACGCTCGGTGTGCGCGGGAAACTTGACGAAGCCGCGTGCCTCAATCTGCCCTGGCGTCTCCCGGGCGGTCGCGCTGCGTGCCTTGCTGCCTGGCTATTGCCCGCTCCGTTTCACCTCATCGGTGCCTTGATTGGTTTCTCTGTGCTCTCGTGGAAAGACCGTTGGGCGATACTGCGCCTCGGCCTCGCGATGCGCGCCGGGAAGACACCGCGTGCCGACGAAACCGCTGCCACCTGGCTCGCCCGCTACGGGCAGACCTCCGGTGCCATCCATGCGCTTTGGGAACCATTTTGCATTGCTGCCCTGAACGAGCCACTTGCGACTGGCAGTGCCAGCCTGCTCCACGAAACACTGCGCCGCACGCTCTTTGGTCGCGTGCGCGACTCCGCCGTTATTCGCAGCCGCAAACCCCTCGGCCAGCTCTTTGTCCCAGAAGCCGCGCTCTGCCTCAAGGCCGTCGGTGGCGCACTTCACCTGCAGGCCCGAGCCGCCGCACTGGACTTCCAAGAGGGCACTGTGTCTGCCGTACAGCTCGCCGATGGTACTCGGGTGCAGGCCGATGCTTACATCCTTGCCATACCATGGCACGAGGCTGCACGCCTCGTCCCATCGATGGAAAAAGCGCCTCCCGGGCGGCCCATCCTCAGCGTGCACCATTTTACCAGCACGCCGCTCATGCTGGCGCCGTTGTGCGGCTTGCTCGACTCTCCCGTACAGTGGGTTTTCCACGAAGGTGCGAGTGGCGGCACACAGCACTACTCACTCACCCTCAGCTGCCCCGGAGAATGGATGGTGTTGGGCACGGCTGAGATTGTCTCCCGCACATGCGAGGAGCTGGCGCGTTTTTTCCCAGAGAGCCGTGAAGTGCCTTTCGTGAAGAGCGTCGTTTGCAAATATCCCGGCGCCACTTTCCCTGCTACGCCGGAGGTGGCAGCTCGCCGCCCGGGCTCGCGAACGGCTTGGGGAAATCTCTTTTTCGCCGGGGATTGGGTCGCAACGGGTCTGCCCGCCACTATCGAGAGCGCTGCCCGGAGCGGGCAGGACGCCGCCAAGCTCGCTACCACCGCCACGCGGGTGCGAGCACATTGCAGAAAAGAACACAGGAGGTGAAAATCGACGCAGCCCCGGGGCAGCACATCACTCCCAAAGATGCCTTTAGATCGGACGGAGGAACTAAAAATGCACGTGCCGTGGTTGGTTACGTGCATTTTTTGAAGCGCCTTTTGCAAGTAGGCGGGCGCGCGTGCACAGGTAGATTATGCCTTGACGGCGACCTTTCGGTGCTCGGCGTCCCATTGGACGACACCGTCTTTCAGGGCGAAGAGGGTGTGGTCGCGCCCGATGCCGACATTTTGACCAGGGCGCATTTTGGTACCGCGTTGGCGCAGGAGGATGTTCCCGGCACGGGCAGTTTGCCCTCCGTAGAGTTTAACGCCGAGACGCTGTGCGTTTGAGTCGCGACCGTTGCGGGATGTCCCGCCGCCTTTTTTTGTAGCCATGGTTGAGTGGGCTTAGGGTTGTTAGTTGTTGGAGAGAGTGTGTATGTGTGCTGAGTCCGCAGTGAAATCAGCCTTTAATGGCGGAGATTTTGATGACGGAAAGTTCCTGCCGGTGGCCGCGGCGACGCGAGTAGTTCTTGCGGCGGCGGTGTTTAAAGATACGGATTTTTTCACCGCGTTTGTTCTCAAGGATGACTGCGACGACGCTTGCACCTTCTACGAAGGGTGTGCCTATTTTGGCCTCGGCTCCTTCGCCGAGGAAGACGACTTTGTCTAGCGTGACGGTGTCTCCCGCCTGGGTGCTCGGGTAACGGTTTACTTTGAGGATATCGCCTTCTTTGACAGTGAACTGGCGGCCTTGCGTGATGATGGTTGCTTTCATGAAATCTTTTAAGAGGTGGGGCAGGAAAGAAGCTGGGGGGCCGAAGGCAAGAAACTTTTTTCGGCGTTTCGGAAACACCCATAGACATGTTGGCCCATGTGGAGGCAGCGGAAGCGTGGGCAAAAAGCAGACCATGAAACTTCATTCCCTGAGAGTATTGGGCAAGCGAACCCTCAAGTGGCTCCGAAATCACCTGAAGCAAGGGGAGTCTGACGCCCCGCGTCGCGAAGCTCAGGTATGCAAACTCAATCCGACTCCCGCTACAAACTTTACACAGCCATGAGCAGTTCCTGCCAAGGGATCTCAAACACGTTGAAGGACGCACTGATCTGGGCACGAGTTTGACAGCGACATCGTTCATTACTGCCCCGAAGGCTTTCACGGCGCCATTGCGGCCACGGGCGCGTGCCACCGCTTCATCCGCCCGCGCGCACCAACTGCAACGCCGACGTCGAAAGTGTCCACGCCACCATCGAAAACGAGTTCTTCGATTTGGAAAACTTTTCGGGCCGCGCACACTTCATGACAGCTGCGGGCACCTATCAGCACTATTACAACTTTGCCTGGAAAAACCGCTCGCGCGCCAACAAGACCCCGGTCGAGTTGCTCCACGACAAGGTACCCAATCTGCACCCCCGCATCCTCCTTTTACACCCATGCCTTCTTGACGCCTACATGGGTCAACTTTTGTCTGTACCTCTCGCGTTTCTCGGCGTTTGGAGTTGCGGCGTGGATTTCATTTTTGACAAAGGGGAGTGCCTCCGTTGGTTCGCCGCTTCTCATGGCAGATTCCACACGCATCGTTATCACAGGTGTTGGGCTTACGGCGCCCAATGGCAATTCTCTCGGCGAGTTCCGTGCCAACCTGCTCGCGGGGAAGCCCCGTATCGGCATGTTGGATGTGCGCTACATGGGGCGCCAGCCGGCGGGTATTTGCGATTTTGAGGCCACGCGTTATCAGAAGCGCAAGGAGATCCGCAATGGGACGCGTGCGGGCAGTATCGCTATTTATTGTGCGCGCGAGGCTGTGGCAGACTCTGGCGTGGATTGGGAGGGAATAGACAAGGCTCACGTCGGCGTTTACGTCGGTATCACGGAGCATGGCAACGTCGAGACGGAGAACGAGATTCACAACATTTCGCAATTTGGGCACGATACACGTTTTTGGACGCATCACCATAACCCGCGTACAGTGGCCAACAATCCCGCTGGCGAGGTGACGATGAATCTGGGCGTGACAGGGCCGCATTATACCATTGGCGCGGCGTGTGCTGCCGGGAATGCCGGGCTTATTCAGGCGGCGCAAATGTTGCGTCTTGGCGAGGTGGACTTCGCGCTCGCGGGAGGCGTCTCCGAATCTATCCACACGTTTGGCATTTTTGCTGGTTTCAAAAATCAGGGCGCGCTTGCTCATCATGAGGATCCGAACAAGGCGTCTCGCCCGTTTGACAAAAACCGTAATGGCATCGTCATTTCCGAGGGTGGGGCGCTCTACACCATCGAGCGTCTTGAGGATGCGAAGCGGCGCGGCGCGCGCATTTACGGGGAGATTTTGGCTTGGTGCATCAATTCTGATGCCACAGACGCCGTGTTGCCCAACCCGGAGCGGCAGGCGGGATGTATCCGCACGGCGCTCACGCGCGCAGGCTTGGCACCGGCTGACGTCCATCTCGTCAACACGCATGCCACCGCGACGCCGCTAGGCGATGTACAGGAATGCCGGGCTTTGCAAGCGGTTTTTGGCGACAGCGGGAAGACCCTCATCAACAACACCAAGAGCTACATCGGGCATTGCATGGGGGCGGCTGGCGCGCTTGAGCTCGCGGGAAATCTCCCGTCGCTTGCTGACGGCGTTGTCCACCCTACTATCAATGTCGAGGAGCTTGATCCCGAGTGCGATTTGGCTGGCCTTGTGTTGAACGCCCCGCGCGATGCCGGGCGCGTTGACACCATCTTGAACAATTCTTTTGGGATGCTTGGCATCAATTCCGTGCTCATTGTCGGCAAATATGCCAGAGGTGACGTTGGCCGCTGAGGCTGTGCCGTGCGTGTGGGTTTTGCCGCTTGTGTCAATACGTCGGGTTTGCAAGTTGCCGACACATGGAAATTACCTGCTCTCCATTTGGGCCGTTTGAAACCAACTGCTACCTGCTCATTGATGATGCCGGGAAACGTTGTGCGGTGGTCGACGCCCCTCCGGATTCCGCTCGGGTTTTGCTCCCGGAAATACGTGCCCGCAAGTTGGAGCTTGAGGCGCTTTTGTTGACGCACGGGCACTGGGATCACATGGCGGACGCCCATGCCTTTGTCGCGCCTGGGGTGAGAGTTTACGCGCACAGCAAGGATCGTTCTTGTTACGAGACACCGCAGAACTTTATGGGTTTTTACAAGATGGCTCTTCCTCATTTGACTGCGGTGGATTTTCAGGCAGTCGCAGTTACGGATTGGATGGACGATGGAGACAGTTTTGAACTTTTAGGGAAGGCTTTCTCTGTACGCCACGTGCCTGGTCATTGCCCTGGAAATATTCTTTTTTACTGTGCGTCGGAAAAAGCGGCTTTCCCCGGAGACGCGATTTTCGAGGGAAGCGTGGGCCGTACGGATTTGCCCGGTGGCAGTTGGGCGCAGTTGCTCTCATCCATCTGCACGCGCATCTACACTTTGCCAGACGACACCGCGCTCTTCCCCGGGCATGGCTCTCGCTCCACAGTAGGCAGGGAAAAACGCGCCAACCCTTACGCACGCCCCGAGGCAGATAAATGAACCTTTGTTGATTCCTTTCCCATGGCACAGAGTTCCAACCCATCAGTGGACGAGCGCGTCCCCAGTAATGACACTCTCCCGGCTGGTGGGCGTTTCCCCCCGCAGACGCGCTACATTCTCGGCAACGAAGCCTGTGAGCGTTTTAGCTTTTACGGGATACGTACCTTGCTCCCGATTTACGTCACAGGCGTGCTCCTGAAATCTAAGGATCAGTCGGTGATGATTATCCATTTGTTCGCTTTCGCCTGCTACCTCATGCCGCTCGTCGGAGGCTGGATCTCGGATCGTTTTTGGGGGCGCTACCGGACGATTTTGTGGATTTCCCTGCTTTATTGCCTTGGCCATGGCGTGCTTGCCCTCTCGGAGCTCTCGGTGAGCGTGGGCTACAAGACGAGCTGTCTCTACATCGGCCTCATGTTCATCGCCATCGGCTCAGGGGGTATCAAGCCCTGTGTGTCGGCTTTTATGGGTGACCAGTTCAAGCCGAATCAGGCGCACCTGATAGACCGCGCCTATGCAGCCTTTTACTGGTGCATCAACCTCGGCTCACTTGGCTCGTTCCTTGTCATCCCGGCGATAAGAGACAAGCATGGGTACGCGCTGGCTTTCGGTGTACCGGGGATATTGATGGGGGTGGCGACTTTTTTGTTTTGGCTGGGGCGACGCCAGTACGTCATCAAGCCGCCATCCATGGCCCTGGCTACGGATGCTCGGCAGCCTAGCTTTTTCCGCGTTATCACTTACGCATTGCTGTGCAAGGGCAGGCAGCCCGGAGACACTTTCTGGGCGGCGGCGCGGCGGCGTTTTTCAGCCTCGTCAGTGAATGACGTCGCCTCCACATGCCGCGTGTTGTGGGTTTTCCTTTTCGTCCTGCCGTTTTTTGCCCTCTTTGAGCAGACCTCCTCCAGCTGGGTCTACCAAGGCAAGAGCATGGAAAGTATCACCCTGTTCGGATATACATTTGGCGCCGAGCAAATACAGGCAGCCAACCCAGCCGTGGTGATGCTGCTCATTCCACTCCTTTCACTCTTCGTTTATCCTGCTTTAGGCGGCGCGGCGACGCTCTTACGGCGCATGGGCGTTGGCATGTTTTTGATGGTGTTGCCCTTCATCGTGGTCGGTTTTTTTCAGCTGCACATCGAGCAAAATGGCCCCGGGACCCTCTCGTTGCTCTGGCAAATTTTTCCGTACTTCTTGCTCACAGCGAGCGAAGTCTTGGTATCTGCAACGGGGCTCCAGTTTGCCTTCACCCAAGCCCCCAAGACGATGAAGAGCACGGTGACGGGCCTCTGGCTTTTCACCAGCGCTCTGGGCAACCTGCTCGTCGTCGTTGTGACCTATGCAGGCAGCTTGTTTGTTGGTGCAGGGGAGGCGGACTCTGTCTCCAGCTCGCGCTTTTTCTTTTACGCGGGCTTGATGGCGCTCACGGCTGTGGCCTTCACCATCGCTGCCGTATTCTACAAGTACCGCCAGGAAGATCCACCCTCGCCGATTGACGTGCCAGAGAAAACAAAACCTTGCCTCGACATTAAGTGTGATCAGCTTCCCGCCGCTTTCACAAACAGACGCGACAATGCCCAAACATGAGTAGCAACACAGACCTCGGCGCCATTTCCCACGACCAGTTCGCCGTTCGCAAAGAGAAACTCGCCCAACTGCGCGTTAGCGGGGAAGACCCATTTCGCGGTAACTGGGAGCAACGGCATACCTCGCGGCAATGCCTCGAACTCGCCCCACCAATCGAGCTCCCTGCGAGTGGCGACGAGCTTCCACGTCCCCATGTGTTTGGCCCAGAAGTCTCTGTCGCAGGGCGCATCCTCTCCATGCGCATCATGGGCAAGGCCAGCTTTATCAAGCTTCTCGATCGCGACGGCATTATTCAGCTCTACTTCACCCGGGATGAGCTTGGCGAGCAGCGCTACAACACACATTTCAAAAAGATGCTCGATATTGGGGACTTCATCGGCGTGAGCGGCCCACTCTTTCGCACATCGACAGGCGAGGTGACTATCCGCGCCAAGGCCTATGCCCTTGTCGCCAAGGCCTTGCGCCCCCTCCCTGAAAAGTGGCATGGCCTTACAGATGATGAGCAAGTTTACCGCCAGCGCTACCTCGACCTCATCATCAACGCCGAGTCACGCAAACGCCTCATTTTGCGCAGCAAGATTATCGCCGAGATACGCCGCTTTCTCTGGGGGCGGGATTTCCTCGAAGTCGAGACCCCCTCGCTGCACATCATCGCAGGAGGCGCCGCCGCGCGCCCCTTCCAAACGCATTTTAACTCACTTGGCTGTGATTTCTACTTGCGCATTGCCCTCGAACTCCACCTCAAGCGCTGCCTCATTGGCGGCATGGATCGAGTCTTCGAGTTAGGCCGCGTCTTCCGAAACGAAGGCTACGATCGCAAGCACAGTCCGGAGTTCACGATGATGGAAATCTATCAAGCGTATAGCGACCACCGCGGCATGATGGAGCTTGTGCGCTCCCTCGTCCTCCACCTCTGCAAAAGCCTTATTGGCGCAACGACAATCGCTCGTGCCGATGGCGGCGAAATCGATTTGGGTGCTCCGTGGCGCGAGGTTTCCTACAAGGACTTGATATTCGAACGTACCGGCGATCCGGACTGGTTCAACCACACCAAGGCCAAGAAACTCCAGATATGCCGGGAAATCTTGGGCCTCAAAGAGCCCCGCGAAGACTGGGAAGATTACGAGATCACCAATGAGGTCTATGGCAAACTCATCGAGCCCAAGCTCATTCAACCCACCTTTGTCCTCAACATCCCTAAGGAACTCTGTCCCCTTGCCAAGCTCAACCAAGAGCAGCCAGACACACTCGATGTTTTCGAACTGTGCATCAACGGACAGGAAGTCGCCCCAGCCTACTCCGAGCAGAACGATCCTGTTGTGCAGCGAGCGATGTTTGAAGCACAATCTGGCGGAGAGACCCAAAAGATCGACACTGACTTTCTCCTCGCCATGGAGCATGGGATGCCGCCCGCCGGCGGGATGGGCATCGGCATAGATCGCTTGGTCTCCATCCTCTCGGGCGCAGCGAACATCCGCGACGTTATTCTCTTTCCAACCCTCAGACCGGAAACACAGGATGCCTGACCAACCCTCGCACATTTTCTCTTCACGCTCGCTGTGCGCAGGCACCTCCCGTACCGCAGGGAAGGCGAGGGTGCTGACCTGCGATGCATGTGGCAGCGGCAGGTTCAGGCAAGAGTTGACCCATGTGTGAGTCGAGAAGGCAAGGGTGTAGCAGGAGGATGTGAGGGTGCAGATTGGGGGCCTTTTCGCGGAGCAACTTGACCGGGGTTTTGTTGGCGCGCGAGCGGTTTTTCCGGGCAAAGTTGTAGAAGTGCTGATAGGTACCCACGCTGCCATGAAGTGTGCGCGGCCCGAAAAGTTTTCCAAATCGAAGAACTCGTTTTCGATGGCGCGTGGACACTTTCGGCGTCGGCATTGCAGTTGGGGCGCCGGGCGGATTGAAGTGGACGGCGAGAGCGGGGGATTCATTCCTCGCGTCGTCCAATGGAAGTGATGCCTGTGCTGTTCCAACGGCGACACTCCGAGCGAAGGGACGAGACTGGGCGCGAAGTGAACCATCTCCGCACTCCATAGGGCCCCCAGTGGCGCTCTCGGCGAGAACGTCCTACCCAATGAGCTGCCTTACCTCCGAATACGTTTCCGGGACAACGCGCTGCATGGGCGTGAGGGTTGCACCGTGTTCATCTTGAAGGCTGGCGGCAATG
>JAITHA010000037.1 GCA_031280235.1 Puniceicoccales bacterium
ATCTGGGAACGCTCAAAGGAATCCTTTAGACTGTTCGTCTGGTGTCCTTTCATTGGGAAAGAGATGTGTTGTTTGATAGGCTGGCAGGCCACGGCCGATGTCGACCGAGTTTGTGAAACCGCCGCGGCAGTCGCGATACGGGACGCGAAGACAAGCGTTTTTTTGAAACTTTTCAACCCGGGCTACGCGTCCGGGCGAGCGCTCGGATTGTGTGTGGGGATGTAAATCCGTCGGTGTTGCCGATTGGGGAGGGGCTTCGCTACTCTGCGGTGTGAGGGGTGCTGTCTTTGTGGAGTTGCTCAAGCATTTCGAGTCTTTGGGCAGCTTGTTCAGGGAGGGCTTTGCGTTGTTCCGGGGTGTCAACGCTGCCCTCGAAGAGGATGCGTCCTTTGGTGTCTTGGAGTTTGAGGAAAAGAGCACCGTTGCGATTGGTCAGGCTAGCGGAGCCTTCGTTGTCGTGGATGACGGTGTCGGCGTAGTTCGATTGTATGTGGTGGTCTTCCGTGGAGGCTTGTCCTGTGTTTTTGTCTGGGGCGGGGGCGTCTTTGTTGGTGTTTGGGGAGGTGCTTTTTTTGAGGATTTTGCTGTTGATGCGTGCGCGCACTTTGTCGGCGTGCTGGCGCAGGTCGGTTTGTATTTCCTCCATGCGTTTGAGGATGTTTTCGGGGATTTCTTTGAGGCTTTCGGGGTCGATGGTGATGCTGCCATCGTGCCATTGAGTCATGCGTTCGTTGATGAGGTCGCGGAGGGGGATCTCGCCAGAGTTGGTTTTGATCATGATTTTGGGGAGGAAGCTTGGGTGGCAGGGCAGGCCATTGATGCAGGGGGTGGCGGGAATGGTGCCGAGGGTGAGTTTTTCTTCCATGCTTGCGCCGTCACGGAAGAATTTGAGGGAGATGGTGTCGCCAGGTTTTTTTCCACGGACGAGTGTGCGCAGTTGGGCGTTATTGCAGAGGATTTGCGCGTCGAGGCCGACGAGGACGTCGCCTGGTTGGAGTTTTTTGCTGGCGGGCGAGTGTTGGGCAACGACGTGGATGCGCAGGCCTGTTTCGGGTACAAGTTTAAGGCGCCGACGTGTGGCGTCGTCGGCGGGTGCGGTTTCGACACCGAGGAAGGCCACGGGTGTGGCTTCATTGTTATGGCATGTTGTTGTGGGTTTGGGTGCTGCTTCCTTGGAGTGGTTGGGGTTGTCGGCGGCGGAGAGTGCCGGGAGGAGCCCTGTGAGGAAGAGCATGTGGAGCGGGATGGTGCGGAGGTGTTTGTTCATAGTCGTGGTGTTAGTGTGTGTTGTGGGTGAGTTGGTGTATTTTTAGATTACGTCGAAGCCGACGAAATGGACTTCCTCAGAGGGTGTGTCTCGTGTGTGGCGGGGGTTGTTGGAGGGCGGGTGGGCGTTTGGCATGGCTGCGGTGTTGGTGTAGCGGATGCGGTAGGGCAGGAAGAGGCGCCCGTCGGGTGTTTTTCGGAGGTCGAGGGCTTCAATGCTGCTGACGGTGCGTGGTGTGGCGGTGTCGCGGTGCACGGTGGTGGTGATGGGTGGTGTTGAGACATGCGCGGTGGTGGCGGGGTTGCCCTTGGGCGTGGGTGTGGTGGTGTCTATCGTGAGTGTGAGCACGAGGGCGGTGGCGCAGACTGTGGCGGAGATGCTGCTGCCCCAGGCGATAATGCGAGGGAAGCGTCGGGGTGTGGTCTGCGTGCCAAAAGCTTCGGCGATGTGCGTGCGGCAGACTTCGCTTGGCTGGCGCGGTTTCAGGCGGCGGAGGGCTACTTCAATGTCGGTGAATTCGTTTGAATTATTCATAGTGTGAGGTGCTGAGGGTTTCGCGGAGCCGGGTGAGCGCGTAGCGGTAGCGCGATGCGGCGGTATTGGGCGAGCAGTCGAGCTGACGCCCGATTTCTTCGAATGTGAGTTCGCCCCAGATTTTCAGGGCGACGACTTGGCGCTGGGCGTCGGGGAGTTTTTCAAGGGCTTCCTGGAGGAGGTGGTCGTGTTCGTTCGGGGCGGGCTCGAACCATGAGATGGGATCTCCTTCGAGGACGAGTGTGGCTTGTTCACGGCGTGTTCTTCGGGTTTCTTTCCGGACGTGGTCGAGGGCGGCGCGGCGGATGGAGGTGATGAGGAGGGCGGCTGGATCGCCGGGCAGGTGGCGTTGGTGGCGCCAAAAGCGGAGGAATGCTTCTTGCAGGACGTCTTCGGCGTCGGCGAGGGTGCGCGTCCACTGGCGGGCGCAAAGCAGGAAGCGCGCGCCGTTTGCGGCGAACCATTCTTTCCAAGCATTTTTCTCCTGAGTTTGTGGTTTCATTAGGGTTTACAGCCAATGAGCGCCTAGGGTGGCGATATTTGTTTGTGTGTCTGGTGGGTGGGTCATTGGCGTACGCGGGGGGGTGTTACACGTCGATGACGTTGCCGTTTTCGTATTCGTTGTGCGGGCGTCGTTTGGGAGGGGGCCTGGGCGTTTGGGGGCGGCCTTTGTTGCTGTTCATGAGTGCGAGCAGGAGGAAGGAGGTGATGCTGATGACCAGTGAACCCAGTAAGGCTGGGAGTACGCCATCTATGCGAAATGTCGGCACGAGGAGGCTGGTGAGATAGAGCAGGAGGGCGTTGATGAGCCAGAGCACGAAGGGCAGCGCCAACCCGAGGGTACCGATGACCAATGGCAGAGAGAGGAGGACGAGGATCGACGTCAGGGCAGGGCGCAGGAGGCTATTCAGCAGACCGAGTACGGTTGCCACAAGGAGCAGTGTGAGGCCGTCTGCGTAGTGGATGCCGTGCACGATGTGTGCCGCTACCAGAATGCCCAGCACGCGTGCGAGTAACTCACGTAACCAAGCATCCCATGTCTTGTTCTTTGCCATAGTCGATCAGGTTGGGAAAGGTGTTGGTGAAAGAAAGCGCATATTTGCCATCGGGGCGGGTGGGCACCATTGTTGCGCTGTTTTTAAAAGATGAAGCCTTATCGTTTTACTGCTGCCCAAGTCGAAACATGGTCTCAGGGTGCCTGGCTCGGGTTGCCACCGGATGGCGTGCGTGGTTTTTCCAATGATACGCGGGCTTTGGCTGAGGGAGGTTGTTTTGTCGCTTTACGGACTCCCAAACGGGATGGGCACGATTTTCTGGAGGACGCGTTGCGCGCGGGGGCTGCTGCGGCCTTGGTCGTGCACCCTGTCGTGGCCTGTCGTCTGCCGCAATTGTGCGTGGGGGACACGTTGTTGGCTCTCCAGCGCATTGCGCGTGAGTGGCGTGCGCGCTATACTCCGCCTGTTGTGGGCGTGACGGGGAGCGTAGGGAAAACGTCTACCAAAGACATGCTTCATGCGATGCTGGGTGAGGCCGGGCATGCTACCAGGGCCAATTTGAACAACCTGCTCGGCGTTCCGTTGACGTTACTTGAACTTGATCCGGCGCACCATGTTGCGGGGGCGGTCATTGAGGCTGGCATGAGTGAGCCGGGCGAGATTGCTCGTTTGGCCTGGGTTATCCAGCCGGACATTGCGCTCATCACCAACGTCCAGCCTGTGCATCTTGCAGGCATGGGTTCGCTGGAGGCTATTGCCCGGGAGAAGAGTGCCCTAGCGCGCGAGGTGCGGCCCGGGGGGCGGGCGATATTCCCTGCCTCTTGCCTTGCGCATGGTGCTTTCCGGGAGTTGCCGTCGCCGTCGGCGGTGGCTGTCGTTTTTGACGCAGATGAGCCTGAGCCTTGGTTGGTGACAGCCCGGCCTGGGACTGTTGTCCGCGTGCGGCTTGAGGATGTGGCAGAGGGTGGACGGCGCATTTTTCTCTCGGGAGATTTGCCCGGAGAACACAGGGTTGGCGAGTTCGCCTTTTCCTTGCCTGGTTCCACCCTGGGCATGGCGCGAAACGCCGCCCTAGCAGCTGTGGGTGCCTTGTTCATGGGCCTCTCAGGAGAGTCGATTGGCAAGGCGCTTGCTGCTTGGAGGCCTGCGGTTAGGCGCGGCGAAATAGTGATGCGCGACGGGCGTTTGTTCTACGTGGATTGCTACAACGCCAGCCCTGCTTCTGTGGCCGACGCTACAGAGGAGTTCCATCGGCGTACGCGTGGCGATTCTGGCGGGCGACTCTTTGTCCTTGGTGGCATGAACGAGCTTGGCGCGGACTCGTTGGCGTTGCACAGGGCCGTGGGGCGCGAATTGCCCTTGCGCGTGGGCGATGTTCTCGCGCTCCATGGCGGAGATTCTGCGGCAATCGGCGAAGGGGCAGTCGAGGCTGGTTTCCCGAAGGATGGTGTGCGCGAGTTAGAGGACATTGAGGCTGTGCGCCAGTTGATCCGAGGGACGCGCGGCGCGGTATTTCTCAAAGGCAGTCGCTCTTACGCCTTGGAGCGTGCTTTGCCCGATGCGGATGTGTGACGCGGCTTGGTTTGGTGAGGGCGGTTTTTTCGCTTGAAACCTCGCTTAAGCCACGTTGTCAAAAGCGGCAACTTGGCGCGGGCCTTTTGTTCACGCCGAGTTTTCGTCAGACCTGTAATGAAACTCAACACCCAGAAAACACCATGTCTCTCTCAACCCTGAATCGCCCATTGCGCATGGGCATAGTCGGAGGCGGCAGCGACGCCTTCATCGGCAAAGTCCACCGCATCGCGGCCCAGCTCGACGGCAAGATA
>JAITHA010000068.1 GCA_031280235.1 Puniceicoccales bacterium
TGCCCGGTGGGCGTGTAGCGTAACATCACGTAATACGTGCCACTGCCAAGGCCCTTGGGTACCGCTTTCACTGTATAGCTTTTACCATTGGCCTTTGGAATGACTATGTCTGCCACAGAACCAACCGTGGCTCCTCTCGGAACGAAGTGCCATTCATAGATGGCTTTGGTCCCCTTCGCGAGTTTCGTTCCTTTGGGAACCACGAGCGTCTTCGGTGCGGTCAACTTGACACCCTTGGTGGCGAGCCCGAGCAAGTCGTACGGATCGTTGGGGTTATCCAAAAATGCTGGCAATGTCACACTATCCGACACCGTGCTGCTGGCGTTATAGCCGGGCCTGGCTGACATGCGTTTGTAGCCTGCCACGGTTGTTTCGGGAAGAGCGTTCGTGCTGTTTTCGCCGCTCCAATTTGTGCCGTCGAAACTGTATTCCGCGCCCTCGCTTGCCGGAATCGTCACTGTGTAATCCGTGGTACCGTTGGCCGCATAGCTGAGCGTAAATCTTTCAGGCGGAGGTTGGGACGAGTTCGCCGTGTTTATCTCGGTCGAGCTTTCTCCGGACGCGTCGTAAATTCCCGTCGCCGCCCAACGGATTGCGAGATTCAAGGTTTCCGTGCTTGCCGAGGTGTAGGTGTTGCTATTGTTCCATGTTACGCCTCCGTCGAAGCTGTATTCCGCGCCAGCAATTGGCTCGATTGTGATCGTCTTCGGGAACGCGTCAGAAACCGTGTAGTTCAGTGCTGGCGCGGCTGCAGGATTCACCCCTTTGCCGATCGTGCCCGTTGCCGCAGAAGTGACCGAGCCACTGCAATTCGCAGCTGTCACCGTCACGCTCAACGTTTGCCCGACGTCGGCGGCAAGCGTTGTATAAGTCTCGTTCGTCGCGCCGCTGATGTCCGCTCCACCGCGTTTCCACTGATACGAAAGCGCACCCAGCGCGACGGACGGCGTGGACGTCAAACCCGACGTTACGGCGGTCAGCGTTTGGCTATATGTTTGCGTCCCATTTATCGCCGCAGTGCCACTCAAGATCGCTTTGCCGACGGTGATGGAAAGCTGTTTCGTGTCGTCCGGGTTGATACCGTTTGACGCCTTGACGGTGAAAGTAAACGTCCCTGTCACCGTGGGTACGCCAGAAATCATGCCCGCAGAGGAAAGCGACAAGCCTACGGGGAGTGCGCCGTCGGTTATGCTCCACGTAGGCACGGTGCCTGTGGCAGCGAGCGTCTGGCTATACGCAGCACCTACTGTGCCGCCTGCGAGAGTGTTGGTGATAATCGTCGGGGCGACGGGAGCGGAAACTGTAATAGTAAATTTTTTATTAAAGTCTTCGCCTGTACTACTTACGCCGTACGCTATCCAAGCGCTTATCTCCACTGTGCCCGCCGCTGAAGCGGTAAAGGTAGAGCCAGTGAGGGAGGCGCCCGTATTATCGGGATCATTGTAAATTGCCCATGTGATGGTTTGTTTATTCGCGTCGGCGGGAATAACCGTTCCGGAGAGTTTCAGCGGCACGCCGATGGTGGCAGTTGTCGGCAGGTTTACGATGTTCGTAACCGCATTGAACCCCGGCGGATTCTGCGGGCTGAAGCGATAAGAGTGGGAGTGTGGGCTATCCCACGTGCCGAGGAAGCCTGTGACATCTGTCGTGTTCGTCATGTAGTTGTAGCGGCAGTCGATGTAAGTAAGTATTGGGTTGAATGTGTTGAAGCTTGGTATGTTGAAGCCGGTCAGCCGGTTGTTTTGGCATTCAAGTTCTTTCAGGTTCGGTGGCAGTGTAGGCAACGAGGTCAGTTGGTTGTTGTCGCAGCAAAGAACCAGCAGGTTCGGTAGGAACATCGGGAACGCGGTCAGCTTGGTCAGTTGGTTGTTTCTGCAATAAAGCCATTTCAGGCTCAACGGCGGCTCAGGCAGCGCGGTCAGCTGGTTATTATTGCAGTTAAGAAATAGCAAGCCCGATGGCAGCTCAGGCAGCGCGGTTAGTTGGTTGTCATGGCAGTAAATCCTTTTCAGATTTGGCGGCAACTCAGGCAGTGTGGTCAGCTGGTTGTCATTGCAATAAAGCCATTCCAAGCCCGACGGCAGCTCAGGCAGCGCGGTTAGTTGGTTGTCATGGCAGTAAATCTCTTTCAGATTTGGCGGCAACTCAGGCAGTGTGGTCAACAAGTTGTTGTCGCAATTAAGTCCTTGCAAGCCCGACGGCAACTCAGGCAGTGTGGTCAACAAGTTGTTGTTGCAATAAAGCCATTCCAAGCTCGACGGCAACTCAGGCAGTGTGGTCAGCTGGTTGTTGTGGCAGTCAAGTCTTTGCAAGCCCGACGGCAACTCAGGCAGTGTGGTCAGCTGGTTGTTGTAGCAGTCAAGTCTTTGCAACGCGACGAAATGCTCGACGCCTGCAAGGCTTGAGATATTCCTGTTCTCCAGATGAAGCGTCGTAAGACCCGTTACAGCTGGATCAAGATTGTAAATCGGGCCTGACGCAATATTCAGCTCAGCGCGCACCTGTGCAAGAAAGTTGGGGTCGGTAAAGTCAACGGTGATGTCCTTCTTTATCTGTATTGTCAGCTCCTTCGTCGCGTCAGGCAATGTGCCGTTCGCCGCCTTTACGGAGAAGGTAAATATCCCAATCTCTGAGGGTGTACCCTGAATCACGCCCTCGCTTGAAAGCGTCAAACCTGCAGGCAGGCTGCCAACGGCAACACTCCATGTGATGGGTGCTGTGCCGGTGGCCGCAAGCGTTTGGCTGTATGCCTCGCCCAGTATGCCGTTCGTAAACATGGTTGTGATGATAATCGGGGGAACGACGGGGACGACGCTTCCCTCTTGCACGGCTCCCGGTGCGCCGCCGCCACTGACGGGGCTTCCGTAGAAGTCAGCCATCGGATAGCCCGCAAGCGAAGAAAGCGGGTCGGGCAGTTTGCCCACCGCCGGGCCGCCTGCTATTGGCAGAAAGGTCGTAGTGTTGAAGGGTGGCGTTGAAATTGAATATATCCGGTAAGGTGTTGTTGTCGGCATTGAACGAAAAGTAGGTGCTTGCGCCGTCATACACATTGTAGCCGCCTGAAGTGACCGAGCTGCTGTTGCGGTATATCACATCGCCGCCGCTGGACGCCGTATTCCCGTAAAAGATGTTTCCTGTGAGGGTGACGGTGCTGCCGTCTTGGTAGATAGCTCCACCGCGTCCCAGCGAGCTATTGTTATAGAAAGTGCAACCCTGTACGTTAAGGGCACCAACGCCATTGTGCAGAGCGCCTCCATCACTGTAACGCTGGTTGGCGCTGTTGCCACTGAAGATACAGGATTGCAAGTTCAGGGTGGAACCATCCTTGCGTATTGCGCCGCCGCCCCTACTACCGCCTGCTACTCCATCTTTGAAATGCACGCGGCGGATAGTGATGACTCTCCCTTGTGCTTGGATGTACATAATTCTGCAGGCGTTGTTCCCCGAAATCGTGATGCCGTTGCCCTCGATGGTGAGGCTTTGGGTGATGGCGGGCAATTCGGACGCGAGGGTGATGGTGAACCCTGCCAGTGAGGAGTCGAAAACGATTGTGCCGTCGTCTGTCTGCGCGTCGGTCATCGCTTGTCGCAGACTGCCCGCGCCGCTGTCGTTGGCATTAGTGACGGTCCAAGTTGTCGCCGCATAGGCGCAATGGCAGAACATCGCGAGAAAGGCGAAGATAGAAAAGAGGGCGCGGATACCTGTCGGAACGGCCAAAGCCCCGTTCCTCTCCGACGACGCGGGGGATGTTCCGAGCGAAGCGACAAGACCGGGCGCGAAACGAACCGGCCCATTCTCTGCTCCGCAAGCGGAACTAAAGGTTAGTTGCTTATTGGCAGGGACTGTCTCAATCGCTTCGGCGCGACTTGCGCTAAAGCCAAGCAGCGTGGATAGTGCGCGAGTAACTCCACGGAAAGGGCGCTCTTCTGTGAGTGCGGGTGTTTTCATGCTACAAACCTTTTGTCTTGTGAGGATTCCTCCATTGTGAAAGCTGCCATGGGAGATGGAGGAAGCTCCAAGGCGTTCAACGCCAGAAGCGAGAACGCGTGAATGGTAGCACAAAACAGGCATTCCGCAAAGGGCATTTCTCAATAATATCTCAATGCACAGCACACCCTAAGAACCGAGTGGCTGAAGACTTCAATAGAGCCAGCTTCGCAACACGAGGAACCTCATCCAGCCTAACGGGGACATAGATTAAATGTGAGCGTCAGGTGATTAGCCACGAGATAGAAAACTGTCTAATTGGCGGGCTTGGGTGGGTCGATTTCGGTGCCGCAGCGGAGCATTGTGCTGCCGTAGAACGGATTTCTGGCTCCGGGCGCGTGTTGGATCCAGCGCGCAGTGCCGCCCGGGGCCATTTCGCATTCGAAGATGTGAAGGGGCACGGGCAGGTTGGTACGTTTTTCTTGGATGAGTTTGGCCAGGGTCGTACTGAAAGGTTCGTAATCGCGGCGTGCTGAGGCGATGTCAGCCACTTGAGTTAGTGCGAATTTCCCAATCGGGCTTTGGACGGCGTCTTTGTTGGCATCGAGCCATTTTTGGAGGGCGTTTTTCAGAGCGGGAAGTTGTTGTTGATAAGCGGCGAAATCGTCGAGAGCGAGTGCTCCAGCGACATCGGCGGCGGCTGTGGCGAGCTCGGCAAGTGTGTTGTCGCTTGATGCGTCAGGTTTTGTTGGTTCAGCGGTTTGGACTGGCGTTTGGGGTGCACTTGGCGGCGCATTGCTGGGGAGCATTTTTTCGACTGCCTCGCGCAAACGGCTTTCGGAATCAAGGAGGAATTGACCGGAGGTGACGATGCGCTCGCCTGCATCCAGCCCGGAAATGACTTGGTAGAATTGGCCTGTGCTGCGTGCGCCGAGTTTTACCTCGCGTGGTGAAAAGAGCCCGTCGTCGAGGGCAACGAATACGGTGTCACGCCCGCCGCTACGGAGCACGGCGGAGTCAGGCACGAGTACGGCTTTGGCGGCGAGTTGTGTTCCCAAATCTACCGTGACGAACATGCCTGGGCGCAGTGTGCCGTTTGCGTTGGGCAGGGTGATGCGCACGGTGGCACTGCGCGTTTGTTCGTCGACTTGCGGGAGCACGATTTGCACGACGCCGCAGAGCAGTGGCGCGTCTGGCGCATAGCTCGCGCGTACAACGACGGCTTGGCCTTCGCGGACAAAGGGCATGTCTTTCTCGTAGATTTGGGCGTTTACCCAGACAGTGCCCAAGTCAGCTATGCGGTAAATGCGTTCGCCGGGTTTTATCATCTGCCCAGTGACGACCATTTTCTCGACAACGACGCCGCCGACTGGTGCGCGGTAGAGCAGGGTGCGTGGTGCTTTTCTGGTCTCGTGGATGTGGGCGATGTCTGCTTCGGATACGTCGTAGAGGTGCAGGCGTGCGAGCGCGGCTTTGGCCAGTGGGTCGTTGGGTGGCGCGCCGGGCTTTGTGGCGGCAATGTAGTTGAGCTGGGCGTTCTGGAGTTCGGGGGAGTAAATTTCGAAGAGCAGGTCGCCGGCTTTCACCTTGGCCCATGTGGTGTTGACGTGGAGCTTTTCGATCCAGCCCTCATACTTTGTCGTAATATCGTGTAGGCCTTCTTCGTTGTAGGCCACGATGCCGGTGGTACGCCATTCACGGCGCACTGGACCATATCCGATGGTGACCGTTTTGAGGTTCATGCGTTGGGCGGTAGCGGCGTCGATGTGAAGTTTGCCCGCGCCTTGTGTTTTCGGGTTGGGCGTTGGCGTCATGGGCGTGAGCTTCATGTTGCAAACGGGGCAGAGGCCGGGTTCTTTCTTGATGATTTGTGGGTGCATCCCACAGGTGTAGAGCTGTTCGGAGGCGAGTGCTTGTCGTGCCCCGAGGGCAAGGGCGAGGATTATTATCAAGGTCAGCGAGGCGGATATGGCGGATGCGCGGGCGGGCATTTTTGTTTTTATTTTCATGAGAAAGGCAGGGTGGTCGTTGGATGAGAAGCGTTGTGGTATGTCGAAGTCGTCTAGGAAATTATCAGAAGAGCCTTGGATAATATATTGTGTTGCTCGTTGTGAGTGTTGCTCGTGTGCGCTGGCGTTTGGTGTGGCATGCGCGCTTGCAAACCGCCCCGGGAAGCGTTGTTTTGCGTTCCTTCGCATGGATAATTCCCTGAATGCCTACCTCCCTGTGCTCATCCAAGTCGTGATCGGGCTTGTTTTGCCTGTGCTTATCCTCGCAGCCAGTCATCTGTTTGGACAACGCGCGCGTGCCAGTGCCGCCAAAGACTCGGCTTATGAATGCGGCATTACCGTGCCGCAGGACGCGAGGCCTCATCCGCGTTTCACGGTACGCTTCCATCTCGCGGCCATGCTTTTCATTCTCTTCGACATCGAAGTCGTCCTTCTCTTGCCGGGTGTGCTGGTTTATCGCGAGTTTGTTGCCTCGCATCCCAGCGTCGTCCTCCCTGTGTTTGTCTTCCTTGGCGTTCTCGCTCTTGGGCTTGTTTATGAATTGCGCAAAGGGGTGCTCGAATGGCAGAGATGATCCCGCTTTTTTGAACCCTTTTGCCTTCGCCTTGCCATGCTTATCCATCGCTTGCTCAGTCCTGCGCGGATTGTCGACCTCAAGAGCCACGATCTGCAGTCGGCTATGGCCGAGTTGTTGAGCCTGTGCCAGCTCAAGCCGGGCGAGGCAGACCTGGAGGTGTTACTGGAAAAACTCGTCCAACGCGAGCGTGCCTTTCCCACGCGAGTCAACAACTCCATCGCCGTGCCGCACGTGCGCGCGCCCATCAAGCAGAAGTATGTTTTCGCTGTGGGACGCGCTCTCAACGGCCTTTCCATTTCATCGGGTGGCGATGCGGCCAAGGTGTGTTTCGTCTTCCTCGTCGTCGCGTCGGACAAGGAGAAATCTTACCACACGATGCTCACAACTCTGGCGCGCGCCCTGTCTGAGGATAAGGTGGAGGAGCGTCTTCGCGGCGCGGCCAGCCTGCAGGCCTTCCGCGCGGAGGTGGCCGCCATTGCCAAGGGTGTTTCGAGCCAGACTTCTTTCTTTGTACGCCGTTCCAACCAGCTCATTTTGCGCAAGGCGGGGGAGATCGCGCGCGGTGTCGACTGCGGGCAAATGCTTCTCTTCGCCGACACTTTCTCCTCCAGCGTGCGCGTGGGGCGTACTTCCAACCGGGGAATTCGCACCATCATTGTCACTCAATACCCCAGCGAGACCGACATGGATGGCGACGAGCCGGAGGCCATCGTCGTCCGCGCCTTTGCCGGGAGTCGGCTCTCACAGCTGCGCAGTGCGTTACTCGTAGGCCTCATGCGTGGCATCATCAAGCCCAGCGAGCGCGTCTGCTGCGTGGGCGGGCGCTTGGGCAGCAACAAGCTCGACTTCGTCCTCGCCGTCGATGTGGCAAACGAGTTCCCGAGCATCCTCTCCAGCCGTGGCAGCACTCTGCTTCCGCCAAACGTGAAGCCGGAAGTGTTCGAGCGTGCTCTCGGCATCGCCACAGAGCTGGCCATCGAGGGGCGGGAGGGTAAACCCGTGGGCTGCATCCTCGTCATCGGTGATCACAAAAAAATCAAACCCTACACCAAGCCGCTCATCCTGAACCCGTTTTTCGGCTACAACGCGGAGGATCGAAACATCCTCAGCCCGTTCATGGACGAGACCGTCAAGGAGCTTTCCTCAATCGACGGAGCTTTCATCATCAACGGAGACGGTGTGATAGAGAGCGCCGGGAGTATGTTGGCGGTGCACGAGGGCATCTCTTCGCTACCGGGTGGCCTGGGTACAAGGCATGCCGCCGCAGCCGCGATCACCCAGGCTGTGGATTGCGTCTCCATCGTCGTTTCTTCGAGCACAGGGCAGGTCACCCTCTTTCGTCGTGGCGAGCCCTTGCGCCTGCACGACCGCTCGACGACGCAAACCTTCCAGTAGTGCAACGCCGCTGGGCAGGGAGTGGCAAATAAGTCTTATCAAATGCGGGAGGATACGTTTCCTTGCTGGCATGTTCACCGGGCTTATCGAAGAAACAGGGCGTGTGCTTTCTCTTGAGCAGGATGCCAGCAGCGGCGTCTGGAGACTCAAAGTCGCTACCTCAAAAATCGCTCAAGGGATTATGCTTGGCGACAGCGTGGCTGTCAACGGTTGCTGCCTTACTGTGGTGGCCCACGACGCCGAAACGCTCGCCTTCGACGTGCTCGATGAGACGCTGCGCAAAACTTCGTTCAATCTCTTGCGCCACGGTAGCGCCCTTAATCTGGAGCGTGCCCTCCTACCAACCACGCGCATGGGCGGCCACTTCATTTCGGGCCACGTGGACGCCACCGGAGAGATTCTTTTTATCGGTCAGGAGGGCGCCAACCATCGCCTGTGTGTGAGCCCACCTAAAAAGTTTGCCAGATACCTGGCCTACAAAGGCAGCATCGCCGTGGATGGCATCTCGCTGACAGTCGCCGCACTGGATGAACGCACAGGGGCCTTCGACGTATGGCTTATCCCGCGCACACTCCAAGAGACCAACCTCGGCGAACGTCAGCTTGGCGACCTTGTGAATCTTGAGTTCGACATTCTTGCCAAATACGTGGAGCGCATCGTGGCCGCACGGCCCTGACACATGCTGCTCGCTGTCGAAAGTTCCTGCGACGAATCCGCCCTCGCGCTATTCGATCCCGCGCACGGCATTCGTGCGAATCTCGTTCATTCGCAAGTCGCTTTGCATGGAGAATACGGTGGCGTGGTGCCCGACCTCGCCCGCCGTGAGCACCTGAAAAACTTGCCCGGCTTGTTGCGTCTGCTCCCGGCAGATTTTTCCACGGAGACACTCCGCGCAGTTGCTGTCACGCGTGGCCCGGGTCTCGCCGGTTGCCTCGCGCTCGGCATCGCCTTTGCCAAGGCCCTCGCCTTTGTTTGGGACAAGCCGCTCATCGGCATCAACCACTTGCGCGGCCATCTCTTTTCTCCTTTCATCGCGCTGCACGGCAGCGAACCGAAAAATTTCGCCAGCGCTTTTGCAGGCCTGCTTCCACACTTCGGCGTCGTCGTTTCCGGAGGTAACACCCTCATGGTCTCTCTCGAAGCAGGCGGGCAGGTCACCGTGTTGGCACAGACGGTAGACGACGCCGCAGGCGAAGCATTTGACAAGGGGGCCAAGCTCCTCGGCCTGCCTTATCCAGGTGGCTCACTCATCGAAAAACTCGCCCTTAGTGGCGACCCCACACGCTTTGATTTTCCACGTGGCATTGCCGAAAAAGCCGACCCACGCCTGTCCTTCTCGGGCTTGAAAACGAGCCTCCGCTATCGCTTGGAAAAACTCGATGACGCTGTTCTCTCCGCCTGCCTGCCAGATATTTGTGCTGGCTACCAAGCCTCCATCATCGCCCAGCTTCTTTCCAAGGCACAGGCACAATTGGCCGCGCGCCCTTTTGCTAGTATCGGCCTCTCCGGAGGCGTGGCAAACAACCAAGCTTTGCGAACGGCTTTTGCTGAGCTTGCACATAGGAAAAGGCTGCCCCTCCTCACAGCCGAGCGGACCCACAGCGGCGATAACGCGGCCATGATCGCATTCGCAGCCTATGCTGACGCTGCCCTGCCGTCCCCGGCTCAGGCCGCATGGCACATGGGTTTTCAGCCTTCGTTGCGGATCGACCAAGCCTGAGCCCTGCGCGCCCCAAACCACGCGCCTATCTTCTTCTTGATTTAGCCCCAGCGCGCGTAATCCTGTTCCGCACTATGCCAGACGAACTCCCGGAAGTCACCATACACATGCACACACCTGCTCCAGTGACGGTGGGCGGATTCTACGACAACGCAAAGAAGTGTTTGCAGCTAAAGCTTCTCGCCGGAGAGGAGGGCCTCAACAACGTTATCGCCGCGTGTTCCATCAATCGCCCGGCCCTCGCTCTCGCGGGTTACTACAAACACTTTTCCTGGAGCCAGCTGCAAATTTTCGGCGCAGGCGAAATGAGCTTCCTGCTCGACTTGGAGACCGAGGCGCAGGAGCGCGTCTTATGCAAAATTTTCTCAAAAGGCGTGCCCGCCATCGCAATTTCCCGCGGCTTGGAGCCCACGGAAATGATGCTCCGCTTGGCCAATCAATATAAGACCCCGATCTTGAGTAGCCCCTTGGAGACGAACGAGTTCATCCCCAAAGTCACTATCCGCTTGGATCAACTTTTCGCGTCACGATGCTCTATTCACGGCACACTCGTCGATGTGCGCGGCATCGGTGTTCTCGTCGTCGGCGAAAGTGGCGTCGGGAAGAGCGAGTGCGCACTGGCCTTGATCGAGCGCGGCCATAGCCTCGTGGCCGATGATTACGTGGAGGTCAAACTCCTTGGCGATCGTGGCCTCCTAGGCTCCGCAAAGGAGGACGGCCAAGGCAAGATGGAGTGCCGCGGCGTTGGCCTCGTCGACATCGGCGCCATCTTCGGCGTGCACTCCGTTATCCTGGAGAAAAGCATCGACCTAGTCGTACACCTTGTTTTCTGGCGCGAAGGAGCAGAGGAAGACCGAACAGGTTTGGACACTAAAACTTTCGAGATACTTGGGCAGCGCGTTCCCTATATCATATTTCCCGTTCGCCCCGGGCGCGATGTGGCCCAAGTGGTCGAAGTGGCTGCCCTTATCCAAGCCCTACGCATGACGGGCCGCGATTGCGCGAAAGAGTTCAACGAACGCCTCATCCAGAAGATGCGCAAAAACGCAGTCACACAGCCCGCACCGTCGGAAAACCAAGCCTCAGAAACGTAGTACTCGTCCGTCGCCTCGCTTGCATCTTGCCGTGCAATGCTAGTCCGCGCATACAAGCCGCCCATGCGATATACCCAATGCCTTTCGGGGCTCCTTCTCTCGCTTTGTACCTGCGTGCTCTCCACTGCGGCTGAGCAAGCCGTCGGCTGCCAAGGGCGCATCATGCCCGCCTCGCGCATTCACAGGCTCATTGCCCCAGCCGATCAGGGGGTACCCATCGTGAAAAAGCTCTTCGTCACAGAGGGAGACGCCGTCGAGGAGGGCCAGCCCATCGCTTCGTTGCGAGCCGAGGAACCGGCAAAAGAACTTCTCGCGCAGGCCAACGCCCGGCACCAACTCGCCGTGGCCGAACTTGCCTCGGCACGCTCCGCCGGAAATCTTGCCAAGCACGAGGCTGCACGCGCCGTCGTCGAGGCCCGTTCAACATTGGCTGAGGCTGAGCTAGCGCTGGCACTCGCCAAAACATTGGGCACTCGCAGACGCCTGCCAGATGAAAATGTACAGGAAGCCCGCGCCGCCCTCAGCGCACAGGGTAGGGCACGGGCCCTCTTGCAAGCCAACCGTGCTTCTCTCGCAGCCCGGCTTGATGCCGCCGTCAACACCGCACAAACTCAGGAAAATGAGGCGAGCTGGGGGGCCAAGCGCATAGCCACTGCCGCCCTTGAGGAAGCCCGCGCCGCACGTACGTTGGCCCTCGCCGAACATGACACCCGCGTCACCGCCGCCACCGCAGAGGAAGAAATTCTCAAGGCAAAACTCGCTGCCACCCTCGCACTTAACGCCCGATACGAACGCGAACCAGCCGAGGTCGAGTCTGCCGTCAAACAAGTCACCCTCGCCAAACAGCGCCTCTCGATTCTTGAGGCCAACACTGTCGCCGTCGCCCAACACCACACCGACACCATCGCAGCCGCCGAGGCCGCCATCGCCGAAGCCGCTGCCAGCGCACGCCTCGCACAGATACGTCTCGACATGACACACGTCCGCACCCCCCTCAAAGGCCACGTCTTGCGTCTCCTCGCCTACCCGGGCGAAACCGCAGGAATCCTTGCCGAGATCGCAGATATATCGCACATGACCGTCGAGGCGGAAGTCAGCATTGCTGACATCTCACGCGTCCGCGCAGGCGATAGCGCCACTATTTACGTGCCTGGCGTGAAAACAGAAACAGGAAAACCCCTCACAGGCAAAATCTCACGCCTCGGCCTCCGCGCCTTCGTCGGCGCACTCGCCGATGAAGATCCCGCCGCATTTAAAGACTTGCGTGTCTTCCCAGTCATAATCGAACTTACCCCCGAAACCTCCACCCTCTTGCGAGCCTACACCGGCGTCCAAGTATCCGTCCGCATCAATGAAAAGCCTTGAGAGGGTGAGACCCTCAGGCCAAAGGCCTCTTCAAGACCCGTTCGGATAAAGCTCTTTTCAGGACTTGGTGTCACCTTGAAACGGCAGGTTCAGACAGGAGTTGACCCATGTGGGCGGCGAGAAATCATGGGTGTAAAAGGAGGATGCGGGGGTGCAGATCGGGAGTCTTTTCGTGGAGCAATTCGGCCGGGGTCTTCTTGGCGCGCGAGCGGTTTTTCCGGGCGAAGTTGTAGAAGTACTGGTAGGTGCCTGCCGTTGCCATGAAGTGTGCGTGACCCGAAAAGTTTTCCAAATCGAAGAACTCGTTTTCGATGGTGGCGCGGACACTTTCGACGTCGGCGTTGCAGTTGGTGCGCGCAGGCGGATTGAAGCGGTGGCGCGCGCCCATGGCCACAATGGCGCCGTGAAAGCTTTCCGGGCGGCAATGAACGGTGTCGCCGTCAAACTCGGTGTCCGAGTCGGTGCGCAGCGGATGGCGTTTGTCTGGGCGTAGCGCACGAGTTCGTGGCGCAGCGAAAACTTGTCTTGGCAGGAGCTGCTCATGGCTGTGTAAAGTTTGTAGCGGGAGTTGGAATGAGTTTGCATACCTGAGCCTCGCAACACGGAGCGTCAGACTCCCGCTTTCTCGAACCTAAAGCCTGCTTCAGGTGGTTTTGTAGCCACTTGAGGGTTCGCTTGCCCAACACTCTCAGGGAATGAAGTTCCATGGTCTGGTCTGTGTCCGCGCTCCCGCCGCCTCCACATTGGGCAACATCTCTATGGGTCTTCCCGGAGGCTGGAAAAAAGAGGCTTGTCAGACTTGGCTCACTGGCTATGCCACTCCCCCTTTTTTCAGCCATTTCACCATGTCATCAGAGACCCAACCAAGCAATCGCTCGAAAACGCCGCTGGACTTCGACTTCACGGACGCGGAAACCCTCGCCCGCTATGTCACCGAGACAGGGCGCATCCTGCCGCGCCGCTACACCGGCCTGACAGCGCGCCAGCAGCGCCACATTTCCAAGACCATCAAGCGTGCCCGTAGCATGCTGTTGATGAAATAATTTGACGGTGGGAGACTATGCCCGGCGGGTGCTGCGCGGCCAACGCACAGCACCGTTTTTTGTGTCCCATGCCAACATTTGAAGAGTTACCGCCCTTTCTCCGGAACGATGCTGTGGGCCTCGCACGTGCCAGCGATCTGCTTCGTGAGGGCGGGATCGTGGCCCTGCCCACGGAAACCGTTTACGGCCTCGCGGCAAATGCTCTGGATGAACAGGCCGTGCGGCGGATATTTGCCGCAAAAGGGCGCCCGCTCATCGACCCACTTATTGTCCATGTTGCTTCGCTTGAGGAAGTTGGGCAAATCGCTGAGCTGTCCCCGCTGCTGGAAAAACTCGTTGGGCATTTTTGGCCTGGGCCACTCACCGTCGTGCTCCGCAAAAAGGAAAATGTGCCCGGCTTGGTGACGGCGGGCATGGGCACGGTAGCGGTGCGCCTCCCGGCGCATCCGGTGATGCGTGAGGTATTGCGCCGCTCGGGTTGTTTCCTCGCCGCGCCAAGCGCTAATCCCTTCGGCTACGTGAGCCCGACCTGCGCGCAACACGTGCGTGACTCGCTTGGCCACAAGGTGCCCTGGATTCTCGACGGCGGTCTTTGCCAGCACGGCCTGGAGTCCACCATCATCCATTTGACCGAAGCAGCGGGAGTGCGCTTGTTGCGCCCCGGCCCAGTAAGCCCGGAAGCTTTACAAGATGTATTGGGCGTGTCCGTTTCGGTGACTCACGTTGCGAAGACAGCCAGCTCCTTGGCTCCAGGGATGCTAGAGCGCCACTACAGCCCGCGCACCCAGCTTATCTTGCGCTGCGAGGGCGAGGCACCTGTCCCACCACACACAAGTGGACGCGAAGCTGTGGTCTGGCTGCGTCGCCCGGACGACGCGGCGGGGAGCGAAACCTACGGGCGAGCCCGCTTTTGGTTAAGCGAGGACGGCTCCCTGGAAGAAGCCGGGCGCAACGTTTTCGCCCTCTTGCGCTGTCTGGACAATGGGGATTTCACGGCAGTGCATATGGAATTGACAACAGGATTGGGGCTTGGTGCGGCCATCAATGACCGCCTGCGCCGTGCCGCAGCCAGGGGCGGTTGAGCGGAAAGCTGGGGACTAAAACGGATCGTGAATGCGCACACGGAAACGACGTCCAGATGGCCCGAGGGTTGCTCCGTTCCTCAGAGGCAATGGGCGGCGAGCTCGGAGAGGGGGCTGCGGACGCCTTGGCGGAGGCGGACGTGGGCGGTGATGGCGTGCCCTTTCAGGCGTTCGTGGGCGTGGATGAGGCCGTTGCTTTTGTTGTCAAGGTAGGGCGTGTCCACTTGGTCGAGGTCGCCGATGAGGATGAGTTTGCTACCTTCGGCCATGCGGGTGATGACGGTTTTGGCTTCGTGGGGGGTCATGTTTTGCGCCTCGTCAACGATCATGAGGGCGTTGCCGATGGAGCGTCCGCGGATGAAGGTCATGGCTTCGATCTCGATGAGGCCCGAGTCGAGCAACCATTGGTAGGGGCGGCGCGCGGTGGTGTAGCTGCTGTGGAGGCCGAGGCCGCCGGTGTCGTTGGTGGCGTGCCCGAAGATGCGGGCTTTGGGGGGATTTCTTTTCTTGGGTGTCGGAGTGTGGTGCGTGCGGGTGTCGTGGGCGTTGGGGGCGAAGAGGACTTCGAGGTTGTCGAAGTAGGGCTGGATGTAGGGGCTGAGTTTTTCTTCCTTGGTGCCGGGGAGGGCGCCGAGGTCTTTGC
>JAITHA010000085.1 GCA_031280235.1 Puniceicoccales bacterium
GCAATTGGTACTGTTCGGGATACCTGTCGGTTATCAAATTCTGCGTCTCAATCTCTTGCTCCTCAGTTAATAACCTTCGATCTTCCAATTTCATCCCGCGTTTTTTGTCCGATAAACCTTCCATGCCTTTGGCTTTGTAGGCTTTGCACCAGTTGCTCACCGTGTTTTTGTTTACGCCAAGCAACTTGGCTACCTCGCCCTTCCGTTTACCTTTTTCAATCATAGACATTCCGCGTTTGCGAATTGCCACCCTGACTTCTGGACAGACAGTTCTAAAATCCTGTTTTTCTATTATTTCCATGGCTCAAAGATAATGCTTCCCCCGATAAACAATGCAAGATTATTTTATGAAAATGCTCCCGCCGGGTTAATAGTTGATAGAGCTGTCTTGGTGTTTGGTCATGGTTGTTTTGTTAAGCCCATTCAAGTCAACCCTGTTCCGAGCATCTTATCAAGATTTCGGTTCCTCGATGTTTTGGCCCCGTCCCTCCCAAATGGAGAGGGACTGGGCCCCGGGCATCAAGCTGTTCGCCAGCCCGGCCCGATCGAGGCTCCCGCCTCAGAGGCTTGGAACGAAATTACAGACAAAGCGGGACACCCGCACGGGATGTGGAAGGTGGGTGTGTATTCGTGCTGGCATTTTGTGGCTAAATTTGTGCTGACAATACCAGAAATGTTCTTTCTTTGGGGTGCAGCATGGCAGAAGGAACCTACCAAGTCATAGCCCGGCGTTGGCGTCCCCAGCAGTTTGACGAGATTGTCGGGCAGGAGCATATCGTCCGCACGCTTAAGAATGCGATTGAGACGGACCGCATTGGACACGCCTACCTCTTTGTGGGCCCCCGGGGCACGGGCAAGACGACCACGGCGCGCATTTTTGCCAGGGCCCTCAACTGCACGGGAGGTCCCAAGATCAGTCCTCCGGCGGAAGATCCCATTTGCCAAGCTATCACCAACGGGGCCTGCCTTGACGTCATTGAAATCGACGCAGCCACCAATCGCAGTGTTGAGGATGCTCGGAAAATTCGCGAGGAGTGCCAGTTCGCGCCCTCGCAATGCAAGTTCAAGATTTTCATTATCGACGAAATCCACCAGCTCTCGAAAGACGCCTTCAATGCTCTTCTCAAGACGCTGGAGGAACCGCCGACGCACATCAAATTTATCTTTGCCACGACGGAGGCGGACAAGCTTTTGCCGACGATCACGTCGCGCTGCCAGCGTTTTGAGTTTCAGCCTATCCCGGATGCGCAAATCGCTGGGCGCCTTGAGCAGATTGTTGTTGGTGACGGCGTGGAGGCGAGCCGAGATGCCCTTCTGGCCATCGCGCGTCTGGCGAACGGCGGGATGCGTGATTCGCAGTCCATTCTCGATCAGGTGATTTCCTTCTGCGGAAAAAAAGTCACGGCGGAGGATGTCTCCAATATCTATGGGCTCGCGACCGTTGGCGAAATCAATGATTTGACTGGGGCCATGGCTGCGGGGGCCTACGCAGAGGTCATTTCCCTGTCGGATCAACTTGTTGCGAAGGGGCGAGACTTGATCCGCACTCTCCAGCACACGCAGGCGCGGGTACGCGAGGCGCTGCTGGCGGCGATTTCTTCTGGTGGGCAAACGGATAAACTTGGCGCGCCGCTTTTGACAGAGCAGCTATTGCGTATGCTTGAGACACTTCAGGCTGGAGAGGCCAGTGTTCGTGGCGGGCTTTCCGAGCGCGTCAACTTTGAGGTCACGTTGCTCAAGGCAGTGGAGCAGAGCCGAACGCGAGCGATAGACTCGCTTATCAGAGAAATTAAAAACCTTGCAGCTGGCCTTCCTCGGGAGGCTGGCGAAAAAAAAATAAGCTTATCGTTTCCCGTTCTGCCGTCGGAGAGCAGGCCTTGCCAGAGCTCTGCCGATGAGCAGATGGAGCCGTTGCGGCAGGCGTTTGCTGAGTCGCCTCAAGAAGGGGCCTCCTACGAGCCGAGAGACGACGCAGAATGGCCGGAGATGACGGATGTCGTGAGCGAGCTCTCGAGCGCGGAGGCACTGCTATCGCCGGGAAATCTTGATGGGTTGGACGCGGTTTTTGCCGATGAAGATCTGCTCACGATGAACCCCGTTGTGAACAAGCAAGAGAGTGGCACGCCGCTTCTTTCTGTGGCGCGGCCCGGCTCGCCGGATTTTGAGAAGGCGGTGGCCCAGCTCCCGCAAAGCATCAAGACATTGCTCGACGATAAATTCCACGCGGGATTTACCGGGCTCGCGCCGATCGCTGAGAAGCAAATTCTCCGTGCCTAAGCTCCACCCCGGGTGGGTGCAAATTTGTGCTTTACAAGGACGCTGCGGGTAGAGTTCCCTTCTCGTGCTTGGGGGCCGCCGCTGGGGCAGAGTTCAGCCGTGAAAGCGTGCAACCAAGCCAAGCGACAAACCCTGCCACTCCCATGAAAGCACGACAAGCTCAAGAGCGTTTCTCCCAAGGCCTCCCATTCTCTCTGTTTCGCATTGGCAGAGGCCTCGTTGTTTTCCCTGCCACATTGTTTTTTTGTCTGCTGTTGCCCACAGGGTTGCGTGCGCGCTTTTTTGAAGTGGAAAACGCTCGTGTGGTCGAGACGCGTTTGGGCGGAGTCCAGCCACACATAGAGGCGCGGGTAAAAGTCGGGGCTGACATACCGACGGGGCGTTGTTATCTACGCGTTTACTTCATGAATTCGCTTGGGCAGTCGTTGACCAAGAGCCCAGCTGTCCCTGTGCCTCGGATTTTTACGAAAGATTATCCCGCGACCCCTTTGCCGATGTTGATGCGCCAGAATGTTGTGGAAAAAATTCAGGTGCCTGTGCCGGAGGCCCTGCTCAAAGCGCATGGGCGACAATGGCGCGCCATCGTCGTTTTTGGGGATGAGCGCGACGCTACGGCTGTGCTTATCGCCCCGAGCAAGAACGATACTTCACGCGAGCACCCTTTGTGGTATGATTTCCCAGAGCGCGCCCTTTGTTCCAAGGATAGCAAGCCGCGCCCCATGGATGAAACGCGGCTGCTGGAAATTCGCTGTAAGACGCGTCTTTCCGATTACCCATATTTCACGCTTTTTGCGCGCCTGCCCGACGGTGTGACGAAGGCCAGTGAAGCGCGAGGTATTTTTTGTCTTAGCTTGCTGGCTAATCAAATAAGCGATGTACGCCTCTCGTTGCTGAATCGTGATGCCCGTGGTGAAGTGGCAGAAATGATTCGTTATGCTGACGAGGAGAAGTTGATCATTCTCTGCTGGGGTTCACGCCGCCTGTGGGATCCGGGCAAAAATTGGGATGAACTGCCTAAGAGAGAAGCAAGGGAAATTGACACGCGTTTTGATGCCGTGGCTTCGGCTTGGGAAAGTGGCATAAAACGGTTGTCTCAGATGTACGGATTTGAGACAGAGAATTTTCTTCTCTGGGGCTTTTCAGGATCTGCGCAGTATGCCATGCGCCTTGCCATGCGCAAACCCCAGTATTTTAGCGCTGTGGCATTGCAGATTCCCAGTTCTTTTGATTTGCCTACGAGCGAAGCTGCGAGCGTGCTTTGGTGCCTTGTGACAGGAGAGGGGGAGTCTGGCTATTACCGATCGCAACGTTTCTACAGGCAATGCCGTCTGAAGGGTTATCGTTTCCTCTACAAAGCTGTGCCGGGATTGGGGCATCAGATGCATGTTGGCTCAATGACTCTCGCAAAGGAATTTTTGGCATATGCGCACAGCCTTCCCAAAAAAAAGGAGCAACGTGAGGCGCAGTTGAAAAAAGAAATGGATACACCGATGTTCTATGGTGATTGGCTGAACCAAAATGTGGAGAGTTCCAGTGGGGCACTCAGCATTCCCGACAGGTTACGTGTCGCGCTTCCGACGGAACGACTTGTTTATTTTTGGGAAATGAAGCCTATTTCGGGAATGCCAAGGCCTCGGTCATTTCCCGTGGCGCCGATACTTAAACAAGGGGCTGTTTCAAAAGAAACAGCTGAAAAGCTCCCTTCGGCAAACATCCATTCGCAGGGGTCGTAGGAGCAAGTTCATTTTCATCTCGATGAACATCGCATTATTTGGAAGCACGATACGCCTCGATTGGGGCTTTGGAAATCCCAACAAGACTGCTGCGCTCATCGCGAGCATACTTATCGCGATTTGGGTGATTCCCCAGATTGCGCGTGCTTTGCTCCATGGGAAAAACGGCTGGAAATCTGTTGTTTTTCAGAAGATCTTGTGGTGGGCAACTTTTTGTGCAACAGGATATTGTGCATTTATCTTGCTTAAAACAGGCTCTCGCGGCGGCGCGGCGGCGGTGTTTTTTGGCTTCAGCCTGCTTTTTGTTCTTAGTGCGAAGCAAAAGATTTTGTCCAAGGGGAAAATTGTTGCCATTTTTCTTCTTATTGGGGCTGTGGGTGTGGTTGCTTCTTTGATGCCGCAGACTGGGCGTTTTGCCCCCGAGCGCAGCTTGCAGGATGCTTCTCTTCACAACCGCTGGCTTATTTGGAAAAACGTTCCCTCAATGCTTGTGGCTGCACCTGATGGGTGGGGTCTCGGCAAGTCTGGAGAAATTTTCATTGAGTGGTATCAGTCACCTGGGCGCCAGGAGCGTTATCGCACGCTTGTCAACAGTCACGCTACTTGGCTTGTAGAGTTTGGCTGGTTGCTGCGCATTGCTTATTTATTTGCTTGGTTGACGGCTTTTCGCTTGGCCTGGCCGGACAGGTGCAAGGAGGGAGAATCTTTGGAGCCATTCCCTAACGCGCCGCTGGGTGTCTTGGGTACATTTTTTCTCGCGGCTACATTTTCTAGCGTGGCAGAGGAATGGCAGCTTTGGATAGTTCCTGGCCTCATGCTTGGTGTCTGCCTCTTTTTCCGCTGGAGGAGAAAGCAGTGGCCGAACAAAAAACGCTTTTTTACGATGGTGTCTGCTTTTGTCCTTGGCCTTATTCTCCTTGTGCAAGTAGTGGGGCGCCTGAGCAACGTTTTCCCTTTATCGGTGGAGAATGGTGGAGAGACTGCGAGGATAGGCTGCGGCCCGGTGGGCGTGGTGGTGGCGGCGGGGGAAAAATCTCGCGAAACGCCGCGCGATCTTCGGAGTGTATTGGGCGCGTGGGATTCGCAGCAGGCGATTATCTGGACGAGGCGGTTGCGCGAGGGAATGCTTGCTGAGGGGGAAAATCCGCGGCTTATTGTTTTCAGCGAAGTATATACCGTCCCGCCGCCTGGGATTTTGAAGAGAGCGCGGGAAATCATTCTTTTGTCTCCTCGATTTTCTCCGACGGAGTTTTCTCCAGAAGTTTTGGGGAAAATGAAGGTGTTTGTTGGGGAATTTTCCTCGGCCACTCCCGTTGCTCAAGAGTGGATGCAACGGCCTGAGTGCACGGTCGTCCTTGGAATGGCGGATTATTTTGAAGGCTGGCACGACATGGTGTTGGGCAGGCAATAGCTTTGCCGCAAACGCGCGTGTGTGCCAACCCGTCAGAATAATCGGTTCCTCCGGATGATGAGAGAGAGGAAAACGGGGGCTCCGAAGAGCCCTGTCAAAATGCCGATGGGCAACTCTGCCGGGGCCACGACGGTGCGTGCTGCCATGTCTGCCAGCAGTAGCAGGGCGGCGCCTGCGAGGGCTGATACGGGCAGGAGAAAGCGGTGATCTGCCCCGACTGCCGTGCGCACGATGTGAGGGGCGACGAGAGGAATGAACCCAATCATGCCGCACAGGGCGACTGTGGCGCCGACGAGTGAAGCTGCCAAGACGATGAGCGCGCGTTTCACGCGGATGACGTCAACGCCGAGATGTTGCGCATCTTCCTCGCCCAGCGAGAAGGCGTTCAAGGCTTGCGCGAGGCGGGGCATGACTAGCATGGGAAAGACGACGAAGAGCATCCCGGTGAAAATCAGATCCCATGTCGCCCGGTTCAGTGAACCCATTGTCCAGAAGGTAACAGTCTGGAGTTCTTCGGCTGTGGCGACGAAAGCGGAGACGAGGCCAATGAAGGCGCCGCCGATGGCATTGATGGCGATGCCCACGAGGAGCATGGAGATTAAGTCTACTTGGCCGTGCCGCAGCGACAGGCGGTAGATGATGGCAGTCATCGCGGTGGCGCCCACCATCGCTGCCAGTGGGACGAGGTAGAGCCCGAATTGGGCTGAGATCTCCGGGAAACAACGTGTGCCCAGCACGATCATGCTGATGGCGCCGATGGCCCCGCCGCCGGAGACACCGATGATCCCGGGGTCGGCCAGCGGGTTGCGGAAGACGCCTTGCATGGATGCCCCGGCCATCGCCAACCCGCCGCCGACGAGCACGGCTAGGAGTGTGCGTGTGAAGCGGATGTCCCAAACGACGATTTTTTCCGAGAGGGGGATCATCTCTCCCTGGAGCAGGATGCCGAATTTTTCGAGCACGATGCGGGTCACTTTCCCAAGGGAAAGATCCATGGGGCCGATCGTGAGCGAGAGTAGGGAGGCGGTCGCGATGAGTACTACCAAGGCCCAGAAGAGGCAGCGACGTCGCAAGACATCAGGCCGTGCTACTGTAGCCCGACCTGTGTGTTCGGCAGGCCCTGCGCTCATTGTTTTTCAGGATAGAAAATGCGTGCCAGCTTCAGCGAGGTATCCCCGGCACGAGGGCCGATGATGAGGAATTCGCCGACGTCGAGAGGCACGATTTTTGCTCGTCCGCCAGTCCCGATGCTTTTAAAGCCAAAACGTTTCAAGAATTTTGCCGGGTCGGCGGGTGCGGCGACATCGCCGTCCTTGGAGTGCGAGGCGATGAGGATCAGGTCTGGGTCGGCTTTCAAGATGGCTTCCTCAGAGACGGGTTTGTAGCCACGGAATTCGGTGAAGATATTTTTGCCGCCTGCGAGAGTGATGATGCCGTCGGCTTGCGTTTCAGAGCCGGCGGCTGAGGCCGTGCCGCCCATACCCATGAGGAAGACGACGCGTGGCGTTGGGCGCCCTTTCATCAATTGGCGTACTTCGGCGAAGCGTCCCTGGATGATCTTCGTCAGTTCCCGGGCTTCTTTTTCGCGAGAGATTTCTTTGCCCAGTGTGTCGATGGCATCGAAGAGAGTTTTCTCCGAGCGCGGGTTCATGACGATGAGGAGGGGGATGCCACTTGCTTTGAGTTGCTTGACAGCCGCTGGCGGGCCGATCCCCGAACCGCTGATGATCTTGGTGGGGTTGAGGCTCAGGACGCCTTCCACCGAGAGCGCGCGGTAAACTCCCACGCTGGGGAGTTTTTGCGCTTCTGCGGGGTAGAGGCTCGTCCTGTCTGAGCCGACGATGCTTTCGCTTGCACCGAGGGCGAAGACGATCTCAGTGATGGGGCCGCCCATGACGATGAGACGCTCCTTCTTGGTGGGTGTTGGCGCCTGAGTGGGCGCGGTGGCGCCTGTGGTGGCGGGCAGAAAGGTGGCCGCCGCGAGGGCGAGGGTGGCCAGAGAGGCAAGGTGTCGTGCAAGGGCGATCATTGTGCACCTCCGGTGGGCAGGAGTTCACGGGCGGCGGCTCCATCCAGATTCACGCTCAGTATGAAGAGCGTCTTGCCTTCCTGGGAGAGGGAGGCGAGCTTGAGCTTGTTTTTCTCCTTATTGGTGTAGAATTTTGCCTGAGTCACGGCTTCCTCGCGTAGGTGTGAGTGCAGGGCGTCGTCGAGGATGTTGAACCACGGTGCCATGGGAGCGAGTTTCTTGATGCTGGGTACCCCGACGCGGAAGAACACGGTGTCGTTGCTGAGCGAGAGGGCGACGGGCTCGCCAGATTTTGCGGCGGCGTTGAGCAGGAGCTTGAAGCTTTCTGACGGGGCCTCGATGGCCTGTGGTTTCTCGACGCCGTGGGCGCAGTGGCAATTCGCGTGGTCGTGGGTATGCGGGTTTTTCCCGACTGTGCCGGGCATCACTTCGAGGGCGTCGCTCTGGTCAGCGGAGAGCCAGGGTTGTACCCAGGCATCGAAGGCTTCGATTTTTGTCTCGTCGCGTAGATAGGCCTTGAGCACTGCGGTGCCTGCCGCGTCGAAGAATTGGAGGCCACGTTTGACAAATTTCTCGGCGCGCACGGCAAAGGCTGAGGCGATGGCTGTCTTGGCCATGGCGAGGCGCACTTCGCCGGAAGCATCTGAGGCATCGGTGTAGTGGCCTTTGTCCTCAAAGTGGAGGGTGGCTTCGCGCTCGAGCACCGCGTCGTCGTTGCGCACGATGAAGAGGGGCTTGCCCAGTTTCCCGAGGCCGTTGAGCAGTGGGACCACGTCGGGTACCGTGAGTTTGAAGGTCGTTTCTCCGGCGCCCAAGGCGGTGAGCTGGGCCTCGGTGGAGCCGAGTTTCGCGGCAAGATCTCGTGGATAGAGCCGTGGGAATTGTTTTTTCAGCTCCTGCAAGGCTTCGCGGAGCTGCTGTGGTGTTTGGTATTTGTTGGACATGAGATTCATTCTCGAAAACACAAGGAGAAGAAAATGAATCTTATTCTCAATCAAGCTTTTTTATCGGGGAAATTTTGGGCGGCTGAGGTGGCGTTTCGAAGTGGATTGTGGCTAAAAGGGGGTGGAGAAGCGCGTTTTTGGTGAAAAAAACCGTTTTTGGCGAGAAAAGGTGGGAGTAGGTGTTGCCATGGTGGAGGATTCGCTCTTTTGCTGCCCGTCTTTTTCATGCGAACTATCTGGCGTATTTCTTCTTACTTTCGGCGGCACCGTGTACTTTTCGCGCTCACGATGTTGCTTGCGATCATCATGACGGGGGCCTCCCTTGCCATTCCCGGCGTTGTGCGCAGTGTGCTCTCGCGGATTGAGAGTGGGATAGGTGCCCAGTCTTTTCTGTTGGGTGCGGCGGCGATACTTGGCCTGCAATTTGTGCGGGAACTTTTCAACTGCTTGCGCATCCGCATCAACAATGTCGCTGAGCAGCGCATTTTGACAGATATCCGCCGGGACCTGCACCAGCGGCTTTTGAACCTGCCCGTGGCGTTTTATGACCGGAACAAAAGCGGGGAACTGGCGTCGCGCGTCATCGAGGATGTGGCCAATGTGGAGCGCGCCCTACTTGATGGGACGGAGCAGGGGCTGGCCTCGGTGCTCACACTTGTGGGTGTGGTGACGGCGCTTTTCTTGATGAACCCGTTGTTGGCCGTGGGCGTGTGCGCTCCCTTGCCCATCGTGCTGACGGTAGGCATCTGGTACAATGGGCGGACGAGCAAGCGGTGGAAGGGCGTACGCGAGGCAGCAGCAGAGTTGAACAGTTTGCTCGTCGAGGACATCCAGGGCAACAGGCTTATACAGTCTTTTGCTTTACAGGAGCGCGAGGCGCGCCGCTTTGACCTGCGTATGGGGGACTTGGCCCGGAATATGCTAAAGGCGATGTTCCAGTGGTCGCTCTATAGCCCGGGGACGAGTTTCATCGCCAGCCTTGGGGTAATTTCCGTCTTCGTCGTCGGGGGCTGGATGATCGCGTCGCAATGTGCGGACTTTGGTTTCCCGGAGTTGATAGCTTTCTACATGTACGCCGTCATGCTCTATGAGCCGTTGGCGCGCATGACGGGGCTGAACCAGATGCTTGCTGCCGGGCGGGCCTCCGGCAAACGCGTCTTTGAGATCCTCGATCATCCGCTGGACGTGGCCTCACCTGCCCAACCTGTACCGTTTCCTGCAGGCGCGCTCACGGTGGCGTTGCGCGATGTAAATTTTGCCTACGACGGGCGTGGCGAGATTTTGAAAGATTTTTCGCTAGAAATCCCCCCTGGAAAAGTGACCGCGCTCGTTGGTCACACAGGCGCGGGCAAGACGACGTTGGCAGCGCTCCTCATGCGCTCGTACGATGTGAAAAGCGGCAGCGTCGTTTTCAACGGCGTAGATGTGCGCGAATTCGACCTGTCCATTTTGCGACAGAATGTCGGGCACGTCGCCCAAGACCCATTTCTTTTTGATGGCACGATAGAGGACAATTTGCGCCTCGCCCGGGAGGATGCCAAGGAGGAGGAACTTCGCGCGGCCTTGGAGGCCGCTGCGGCCTGGGATTTCGTGAGCCGCCTGCCGCAGCAGATGAAGACGCAAATCGGCGAAAAAGGCGTGCGCCTTAGCCAAGGCGAAAAACAGCGCCTGACCATCGCACGGGTTCTGTTGAAAAACCCGCCGCTGGTGATTCTCGACGAGGCGACTGCGAGCGTGGACACGATAACGGAACGGCAAATCCAGCAAGCGCTCGATAACCTGCGCCAATCAAGGACAGTCGTTGTCATCGCGCACCGCCTCTCCACCGTTCGCAAGGCAGACCAGATCATTGTCCTTGATGGAGGCCGCATCCTCGAACGCGGCACGCACGACGAACTGCTCTTGCACAAAGGCCGCTATGCCGACCTCTGGCGCCACCAAGCCGACATGGTGGAAGGAACGCCAATCACCGATATCGAAGGAGATCTCCACCAGAGCCCTCGTCCGCCCCAAAAACGCCAGCTATAGGAGCACTCGATAGTGCAGTCACGAGGTGGAGGGCCAGATGCCTTTTCATTCAGCCTCCCATTGTGTGACGACACTGTTTAGAAATCACCTTGGGTGAGGGTGATTTCTTTGATGCTGGTGGCTGAGCGTTCGCCTTCGGGGATGCTGAGCTCCAAGCCGCGAAGGCCTGATTTTTCGAAGTGGATCCAGCCGATGGGGCGTGTGTTGTAGATTGTGGAATAATTTTGCTGGTTTTGGATAAAGCGTCCTTCGTCGGATGTGACTCGGAAGATACGGCGTGGCTCTGGCGTGTGTACGGAGCAGGAAATCTCGACAAAATAAAGTCCTGATTTGGGGATTTGGAAATCCCAGCGTGCTGTACTTTTTTCGTTCCAGCCATCGATTTGATGGACGTGTTTCCATTCGCCGAATTTTTCCATCCATTTTCTTTTTGAGACCCGGCATTTTTCTGTTTTTGCAAAGAGGGCAGGCAGTTGAAGTCCGAACTCTGGATCCACGGCATGGGTATTGTTTACGCTGCCATTGGGTAGGGTGGTGATTTCGATGACGGCGGCCAGTTTATCTGGTTTCTGGAGTGGCGTGGAGATGACAGTCCATTCTCCATCGACAGCGGTTTCCAGCTTTTTTTCTGTTTTTTCCCGGGAGAGCAATTTGGCCGAGACGATTTTGGCTTTGAGGCCAGGGAGATGTAGTTTCCCAGTGCTTGGCCATCGGAAGACAATGAGGTATAGTTTTTCATTGTTAACAACGACGTCTCCCCAGGGCAGAGGGTGTTTCCAAGGCGAGGGTTTGGCCGAATAAATAGTCTGGGGATAAGCGGCGATCCATTCGCCGGTACCGCGCAGTGCGGCTTGTGCGGCGGCAGGGACTTCGCCGGAGGGATCTGGGCCGACGTTAAGCATATAAGTGCCTCCACGCGCGACGGTTGCGATTAGGTTGGAAAGGATTTTCGAGGGAGCTTTCCAGTTGGTGTCGTACCAGGCGTAGCCCCAGGAGTCATTAGTGACGTCCACGCCTTCCCATAGGCCTTGGACGTTTTGGAGGGGGACTTCCATGTCGCCGAGAGTGCGGTAGTCTCCTAGGCCGTATCCTACGCGTCCTGAGACGAGGGAGTGGGGTTGGTTTTTGTGGACGAGATCTGTCAGTTGTTTTGCATATTTCCTGGGCATTCCACCTGGGGTATCGAACCATACCAGCTCGATATCGCCGTAGTTTTTAGTGATTTCATCGACTTGGGGCAGGCATTTTTTAATAAAATAATCGTGGAAGCTTTGTTCTTTTCCATGTTCATCTGTTTTGGGGCCATTGTTTCCGCCTGGGAAGGTCCAGTCTTGATTGTGAGAATAGTAGAAACCGAAACCTAGGCCGAGTTCTTTGCAGGCTTCGGAGAGTTCTTTCATGGGGTCGCGTTTAAAGGGGGAAGCATCGACGATGTTAAATGCATTGACTTTGGAGTGGTACATGGCGAAACCGTCGTGGTGTTTGCTGGTGATGATGATGTATTTCATTCCAGCGTCTTTGGCGAGGCGGGCCATTTTTTTTGCGTCGAATTTGCTCGGATTAAATTCTTTGGCGATGGCCTTGTATTGGTCAACTGGGATGTTGGCCATGGATTTGTTCATGATCCACTCGCTGATACCGTAGTAGTTTTTCCCCTGCCATTTATTTTCGATATGAGAGTAGAGGCCCCAGTGGACGAACATGGCGTAATTTCCCGAGTCGAAGAAACGTCCGTGCCGTTGAGAAGTTTTGGAGACGAGTTCACGGTCGTCCCACATTTTGTCCATTTCTTGGGCCCTGATGGATTGTGAGGCCGCGAGGGCGGCGATGCAGGCGCTCAGGAGAGCTTTGTAGATGGAGGGATGCGGAAACATGGTGTGGCGCATCTTTCGGCGTTTGCCGTGCGAGACAAGGCGGAAAGCTGAAAGGCGCCGGGGGGTCAGGATTGGCTGTTGACCCTGTTGAATGCGCTGATGAGGGCGAAGAGGCTGGCGCGCTCGATGCTACTGTCGATGCCGCAGCCCCAGTAGATCTCCTTGTCGCAGAGGCGTTGGAGGGCGACGTAAGCGGCGGCGTTTGCGGCGGAGCCGATGCCGAGAGCTTCGGAGTGGTAGGAGACGAGGAGGAAGTTTTTCCAGCCCTGTGCCTCAATGGCGTTGACGAATGCGTTGATGGGGCCGTTGCCTTGGCCGTGGAGAGTGTATGTGGTGTTGCGGTGTGTGACTTGGGCGCAGATGGCCAAGCCGCCGGGTGCCTCCAGATTTTTCTGTTCGAAGTGCCCTATCTGCAGAGGCGAGGCCAGGTTGACGAAGCGTTCGTGGAAGGCTTGGTGGATTTCGGCGGATGTGAGCTCCCGCTGTTTTGCATCGGCGATGGCGTTGATGGTGTTGCCGACTTGCGGGTGCATGGCCTTGGGGAGGTCGAGGCCGTAGTCGCGATGGAGGATGTAGGCGATGCCTCCTTTGCCGCTTTGAGAATTGATGCGGATGATGGCTTCGTAGCTGCTGCCGATGTCTTGCGGGTCGATGGTCAGGTAGGGGACTTCCCAAGGGGCGTTGTTGTCGTTGGCCTGGGCGCGGCGGTCCATGCCTTTTTTGATGGCGTCTTGGTGGGAGCCGGAGAATGCGGTGAAGACGAGGTCGCCGGCGTAGGGGTGGCGCTCGTGCACGTTCATGCGAGTGCAGCGTTCGTAGGTGCGACGGATGTCGGCGAGCTTGTCGAGCTTGAGTTTGGGGTGGATGCCGTGAGTGTACATGTTTAGGGCGACGGTGACGATGTCGAGGTTGCCGGTGCGTTCGCCGTTGCCGAAGAGGGTGCCCTCGACACGTTGGGCGCCTGCCATCAAGGCCAGTTCTGTGGCGGCCACGCCTGTGCCCCGGTCGTTGTGGGTGTGCAGGGAGAGGATGGCCTTGTCGCGCTCGCTCAGGTGTTTGGCGAACCACTCAATCTGGTCGGCGTAAACGTTGGGCGTTGTCCACTGCACGGTTTCCGGGAGGTTGAGGATGATGGGTGCGGTGGTAGTCGGTTCCCAGATGTCCATTACGGCCTCGCAGACTTCCAAGGCGTATTCCGGCTCGGTGTCGGAGAAACTTTCCGGTGAATATTGCAGGCGCATTCCCGGAAGGCTTGGTGCGAGTGTTTTGACGAGGGCAGCTCCCTCTTGGGCGATTTGCTTGATGCTCTCGCAGGAAGCGTTGCCGAAGGTGATGCGCCGCTGCAGGGGCGAGGTGCTGTTGTAGATGTGGATGATGGCCCGTCGGGTACCGCGCAGGGCGTCGAAGGTGCGGCGGATGAGGTGCTCGCGGCATTGCACGAGTACTTGCACGGAGACGTCGTCCGGGATGAGGTTTTCCTCGATGAGCTTGCGGCAGAAGGCGAACTCTGTGTCGCTGGCGGAGGGGAAGCCGATTTCGATTTCCTTGAAGCCGATGGAGACGAGGAGTTGGAACATTTCCAGTTTTTCGTGGATGCCCATTGGGCAGGCGAGGGCCTGGTTGCCGTCGCGCAAATCCACGCTACACCAGATGGGTGCGTTGGAAATGGTTTTGCCCGGCCATTGACGTTCGGGCAGGGAGATGGTTGGGAAAGGGCGGTACTTGGTAATGGGTGCGTTCTGCATGGCTGAGGGAGTTGGTGTGCAAGGCGTGCTGGCTGAGAGAAAATGTCGGGCGTACGAAAAGGTGGCCCAGATGTTGTGGATTGCGGATTTTTGCGACGGTTTCCGCAGCCGTGTAAAAAATAATCACTCCCCCAAGGGGAGGAGATTAAGAAGTCGAAGGAATGTGGCTTGTGCCCCCATGAATGATTTACGAGGGCGCGAATTGATGGTGTCCTGCGCAGAGCGTCAAGGGTTTTGTGATTTTTGTTATTTCCAGTGGGCGCGGCTTTCGTAGTGCTTTCGCCCCATGCCAGAAATCCGGGTATTGCCAGAGGATGTTGCCAGCCAGATCGCAGCAGGCGAGGTGGTTGAGCGTCCGGCGTCGGTTGTGAAGGAGCTTTTGGAAAACAGCCTCGATGCCGGTGCGACGCGCATCAGTGTGGAGTTTCGCCATGGCGGGCGGGCTCTGATCGTGGTTGAGGACAATGGGTGTGGCATGACGGCGGACCAGGCCGTGATGTCGCTGGAGATGCATGCGACGAGCAAGGTGCGTGCGGCGAGCGACCTTGAGGCCATCCGCACGTTTGGTTTTCGCGGTGAAGCGGTACCGTCCATCGCGAGTGTTTCGCGCTTCACCTTGCGCACGCGCCCGGCGCAGGCACTCATGGGGACGGAGCTCGTCGTGAATGCCGGCCGACTACTCCAGCAAAAGGAGACGGGCATGGCGCCTGGCACGCGGATCGAGGTGGCGAATCTTTTTCACCCAGTGCCAGCGCGCCTGAAGTTCATGAAAACGGAGAACACCGAGGCGGCGCACATCACGCGCCTTGTGCGGCTCTACGCTGTGGCCCAACCGCAGGTGGGTTTTCTTCTCATGGAAAATGGGCAGGAGATTTTTCGTTCGCCCGCCTCAGACAATCTTTCCGACCGCGTCCGGGAAATCTGGGGGAAGCAGCTTGCGGCAGATCTTTTACCGCTGGCGCCAGTGGATGGGGTGGGGATGCGCTTGCACGGCTTGTTAGGCAAGGCGGGTGTGGGGCGCTCGACGCGCCAGGAGATGGTCACCATTGTCAACGGGCGCCCGGTGGACAGCCGGGTGCTCGCCTACTCACTCGTGGAGAGTTATCACACGCTTTTGCCGAAGGGGCGTTTCCCGCTAGCGTTTTTATTTTTTGAAATAGACCCGTATTGGGTGGATGTGAACGTGCACCCGGCGAAACGTGAAGTGCGTTTTCGCGATGAAGCCCGGGTGCGGCATTTTGTAATAAGCGCGGTGCTGCGTCATCTTGAAGAGACGAACGCAATCCCTCCCATTTTTGCGCCCGCTCCCACGGTCGTGCCCGGAGGAATTGCTGTGCTGGATGCGCGGTCGAGGCCGGAAGAAACTGCGGCAGCCGAAGAAAGTGCCCGCGTTGTCGATGTACCGTTGGTGTGTGCGCCAGCCGACGGGGCAAGCCGGGACAACTCGCTTGTGGTCGTACCTCGTTTTTCCCACCAAGACGAAGCCCCGGCTCGTGTTGTTTCGCCTGTGGTGGCACCCCCGGTTTCGCCGCCGACAAATGCGCGTATTGGATGGCGCCTCGCCGGGCAGTTGCCCGATGAAATCTTGCTTTTTGAAACGCCGTCCGGATTGCTTGTTTTCAATCTGAAGGCGGCACGTGCACGGATTTGGTATGAACGCATTTTGCAGCGTTTTGAGAGAAACGACCTCGTTTCCCAACAACTTCTTCTCCCCATCCCATTGGAGCTGGAACCACTGGCAGCAAACATTCTCCGCGAACGCCAGGCTTTTTTGCGTGAAGCCGGTTTTGACCTTGCTGAGTTTGGGCGAAATTTTTTTCGTATTCAGGCCGTCCCCGACTGGTTACCTGAGGAGGATGTTGAGCGCAGCGTGCGCGACATCCTCGCAGTGATTGGGCGTAGCCCCGGCGAAACCCAGCGCAAGCGTATCGCCTGCGAATTACTGGCGGGCACGGTGGCGGAATGGGCCATGCGCGGCAGTGGCGGCGCGCTCTCTGGCGGTACTGTGGACGAGGTGTTGCGGGAATTGTTTCTCTGCCGCCAACCGACGGTTTGCCCGCGCGGGCGGCCTATCTTTTTTGAGATGACACGAGCCGAGCTTTCGCGTCGCTTCGGGAACGAGTAGAGAAAGTTGAAAACACGATTTTTTTAACCCAAGTTATGCCATAGAGAAGGCAGCAGTGCATTGTACAAAGAGGTAATGGTTCGGGTTAAAAAGTCTGCAGCGCGAGGATTGGAAGAATGAAGAGTGGAAAATAGCCTCTGTGCACACGAAAAAATGCCCCTGTATCGCAGGAGCATTTTTTCGTTGTTATATGCTGATTCGGAATGAACCAGTTGCTTAGGCTGCGGTAGATGGCGAGCCTTCTTCCGCAGAACCACCCTTGGTGATTTTGTAGACGGAAGGCTGGGAAATGCCCAGTTCCTTGGAGATTTCAGCAGCGCTTTTGCCTTGGAGTTTCAGCTCAAGAACCTTTACGCGAACCTCGTCTGTGAGGCGGATACGCTTGCCCTTGGCTTTCGCCTTGGCTTTGACTTTCGGCTTCTTTTCACCTTTGACCTTTTTCGGCTTGGCGTCTCCGAGTTCCTGGAGGGCCTTGATCAGGTCGGCATTGCTGCGGAAGCCCAGATCACGAAAGAGGGAACTCAGCTTACGTTCCTTCTCTAGGACTTTCCATTGGTCCTGCGCGGCTTTAACAGCTTGGTCAACCAAGGCTTTCTGGAGTTCTTCAAACGTTTCGGGTTTGCTCATGTTTTTATGATGTTGGTGGTTGTTGTTGTCATGGAAACTCAGTTTCCGGCGTGCATATTCGCAGAAATAAGACCCAAGGCAATATAAAAAATAAATTATTTTTCTTCTGCTTTTTTCGGGCTGATGTTCCTCACCCTGGCCTCCAGGTTGGCGAGCAATGCATCATATTCCTCGCGCAGGCGTTTGCGGATAGGAGAGGGGAGCGAGGCATCGCGTTTCAGGATCAAGGCGTAGAGTTCAGTGGCATCATGTTCGAGAGAGTTTTCTTTAAGGTAGTGTGCGATTTCGATGAGCAAGCCGATGTCAGCCTGTGCAGTTTTGTCGTGAGAATCCCATGCAAGGGAAGGGTATTTTGCTATCTGGGCGAGGGCGAAAGAGAGGGGCAATGAAGGGTGGCGGCGTAGAGCCCCGGCTAGGACGGTCTGGGCTTCGGAGAATTTGTTTCGAGCGAGTAGCAGGTTTGCGTAGCGTAGAGAAACATAGGTGCCGCCGTGCAAATTATATTCGGAGTCGCTCGCATTTTCGATGCCCTCCAATTGCTGTTTGAAGGTGAAGAGTGTGGGTTTGTACAGGGGGTCGCCGATGAGGATGGTCTGCCAACTCCAGACGGGTGTGGAGGCGACGTAGGCTTCGCCAACTTGGGCGCCGTTGAGCACGAATGCGAGAAAAAGAGGGGGGATGGTGGTCAGCTCGAGATAAGGCTCGGCGACATTGCCGAAAGTGGTTGTGGCACCGCGTGCGACGAGGGGGCCAGCCCAGCCACGGCTTGTTGAGCGGAGAGTGCTGGCGGAGAAACTGTGGATGTGCAGTGCGATGGCGCCGGGGACGAAGCGTAGCTTGGGGTCGGCGAAACGCCCGGCGATGTGCGCGGCATACCAGCCGAAATAAAACGCCGGTGCGTCGGCGCGTTTGTCGTAGTCGAGGAGCATGCCGCGGTTTTCTTCTGTGGTGAGATCAAAGCCTGTTTTGCGGAGTAGTGTGGCTGTTTCGCGCAGCCAGGCGTCGCCTTGGGCGTGCGGCCCGCCGATGTCCACATAGGCCCGTCCAGATAGGCCTCTTCTTTCGGCGAGTACGGCGTTTTCTACAAGTTTGCGGCAATCGTCGAGCGTTGGGCCGTCGAGGCGGGCCACGTGCATGACACTTTGGCGTGCACTTGCAGGAAGGGTGCCGGACGGGGCAAACAATGGGTTGGGGACGAAGCTTGTGATTCGCGCGGCAGGCATGGCGAGGGTGGCGAGTTCGGAATCCACGGCAGCGACTGTCCGTATAAATTGGGCCGGGGGCGGTGAGGCGGGGGCGTGGTCGTTGTATTGAGAGTCTTCTTCGATGCGCAACGGGACGTCTTTACAGAGTACGAGATAGCCCACTTTATTGGTGGGGTTGCGCAAGCGACTGCGCCCGGCCTTGTCGGTGTTTTTCACCAAGTTTCCGCTCATCCATCCGCTTTTCACCAGTTTGTCGAGGAGGGGGTTCCAGAGGGTGTTGGAAAATTTGTCCCACGAGATTTCCTCCTCTTTGCCCAGGGGGAGTGAGATGAGGTTTTTGTCTGGGATGCCGCGTGTTTTCATATAGTAGAAAGCGAGCACCATGGAGTCGGTGCTTTCCCTGTTGGCGAGGACGAGGGTTTGCTCCGGGAGGACATCACCGCGAGCGGCATTGGTGAAAAATAGCAGTAATGTGATGAGGATGATGCGAGTCATTTTTTTTGCTGAGAGGGTTTAGGTTTTGAGGCCGTGGAGATTGGCGATGGAAATGCCGGAGAGCATTGCGCCGACAATGCCGAGGAAGCCTTGATCGGTGCCGCAGAGGTGGAGGTTGGCGAGTTGTGTGCTTCCATCGCGGCACTTGCGTGGTGCGCCATAGATCGCTCCGTTAAGGCGCCTGGTGAAACGTTCTATTGTGAGGGGTGTGAACATGTCGCATTCGCGGATGGAGCTGGTGAAGGAGGTGTTGTTTACGGGAGGCAGATGGGCACGGGCGATGAGGGTCAGGCGTTCATGCCAGATGTGTTTGGCGGTGGCGCGGGCTGGGGCGTCCAAGGCGTGCCAGGCGGCATGCGAGGCTAGAGCGGTGACGCGCAGCCAGCCTTCCTCAAGTTGTCGCCCGTCGGCGTAGTCGTAGTTGTTGGGGATGCAGATGACGCCGCTGCGTGGGTCGACGAGTTCGTCTTGTCGTGGGGCGGCGTAGTGAAGGTGTTCGCTGTCACAAAAGAAAATAATGGTTTCGCCCCAGCCGAAGTCACTGCGGGGTTGTTTTCCCAGGACGGTAATCGTCTCGCAAAAACTGAGAGCGCCGATGTTTTCCCGGCCTGCATCGGCGGCTTGGTCGGAGCAGAGGCGCAGCGTTTCGGCGTAGCCAGCGCAGGAGAAAACGTGGTCGGCGGTGAGCATTTCACCGGTGTCGAGTTCGATGGCGGCGACGTGCCCTTTTTTATTTTCGGGTGCGTTGTTTTTTTCCACGTGGAGGCGGTGGACGCCGCAGTGCATTTTCCGCATTCCTCCCGCTTCGCGATATTTGTCGAGCAGGAGTCTGATGATGCGATAAACACCGTCGAGTGGGCGCGCAAAACCCTCGTGGAAGATGCTTTTCCACATGACGGCGAATTGGGGTAGATCCATGTCGTTTTCCCGAGCGCTGCCGTAGTAGGAAAGCGGGAGGAAGAGGGTGTCGACGAGGCGTTTATCAAGGATGTGCGTGGCGACGGCTTCACGGGCAGATGAGGGTTGGGCATTGAGGGCGGTTTCGTGAAAATCGCGGATGAAACGATCGAGGCGGCGGAAGGCGTCGATTTGCTTGGGAAAAGTGCGCGCTATTTCGGATTCGAGGACGGAGAAATCGTTGGTGAAACGTATGCGGTGCTCTGCGAAATGGATGGCCGAACCGAGTTGCGGCGCGAGGGCCAGCGCTTCGTGCGGGATGCGCAGCTGGCGCAAGAGCTTGGCGAGCGGGGTTCCTTTGGTACCGGGTGGCACGTAGTTCGTCAGCGCGTGCAGGCCTGTGTCAAAACGTCGTTTGCCACGTGTGTAGTAGCTGTTGAGGCCGCCAGCGAGGGAGTGACGTTCGAGCAGGAGGACGCGTTTCCCAAAGTGTGCGAGGCGTATGCCGGCGGCGAGACCCGACATTCCTGCCCCGATGATGATGGCGTCGAAGTGTTGTCCGTGCAGGGTTGGCGCGCTTGTTTCAGTCATTGTTCGGCGCAGTGTAGAGAATGTCTGCCGGGTCTTGTTCGATGCCGGAGAGAAATTGATAGTAGGCCAGCGTGATGTTGATTTGCTCTGTGGCGATCGCTTGGCGGGCGGCTGCGGCTTGTGTTTCGTTAACGGCCACATTAAATTCGGTACCGATGCCAAGCTTCAGCTCGCGGTGCGCACGCGCGAGGTTGTTTTCCGCAGATGCGAGGTATTGTTGGCGCAGGGCGAGATTTTCCAAGGAAATGCGGATTTGTTTCAGCTGGGCATCCAAAAGGTTGAAGCGGGCGATCTGGCGAGCGCGCAATTGGGCTTCGATGAGGCGCTGCTGGGTTTTCAAGGCGCGGACGGTCGTGTTGGTGACGTCTCGGTCGAAGATATTCCATGAGCCAGTAAGGCCAGCGAAGAGCACGGTCTGCATTTCGAAACGGTTGCTGTTGGTCTGGTATGGGTTCTGGGAAATGCTGGCACCGAGGTTGAGGTTCGGGAGCATCTGGGCGCGTGTCCGCGTGATTTCCTCGTCGAGAATGCTGATTTCTGTGCGTGCGTTTGCGACTTCGCCCGAGCTTTCTCCTGCGGTTTGGCGGAAAGCGGAGAGTTGTTGCTCAAGGAGTTTGCAATCCATCTTTGGGGAGGAAACCGAGTTTGGGATTTCGTCGATGGAGAATTTTTCCACGCCTGTTGTCGCTTGGATGTTGGCGATCAATGTGGCGAGCTCGATTTTGCGTTTGCTGAGGGCGATTTCCCTGTCGCGCATGGCGATGGCTCTGGAGCTGTGGTCGATTACAGAAATTTCGCCTATTTCGAAGAGGGCGTTGGCGTTTTTCTGGCGTGCGCTTTCGAGGGCAAGCTGTTTTCCCTGCACGTTTATTTCGCCTTTGAGGATGACGGCGCGGTAGAAATCTGAGCGGATTCTGTTGGCGAGCTGGCGCCATGCCAGTGTGGCGGATTGGCGGGCACTTTTTTCGCGCAGCAGGGCGGATTCTTTTTCTGCAGCGTAAGCCCCCCAGTGAAAAAGTGGGTAGCGTGCGGAGACGGAGTATGTGCCACTGAAGCGGTCGTCGTTGCCGCGATTTTCTCCCCGGATGAGTTTGAATTGGCCGAGTTGGTAACTGGCCTGGATGAAGGGCATGTGCTGTCGCCAATTTCGGAAGCGAAAGGCGTCGCGGCGTGCGATGTTGTACTCCTGCTCAATCATGCCTGGGCTGGCGATGGCGGCTTCGCGCAGGAGGCGCTCAAGCACGGGTTCTGCAGAAAAGCTTGCGAGAGCAGGGCTGGATGAGGCGGGTGACTCGGGTAGTTTATTGCCGGGGGTGATGTCTGGCGAAAAAACCTTGGATGCGGGAGGTGGCAGTGGAGCGTTTGCTGTTTCGCGGGAGGTGGAAAAACACCCAGAGCAGGAAAAGAGTACCAAGGCTGCGAGGGTGCCGGATGCCGGGGATGGGCAGAGGAAGGGCGAGTACGGAGATTTTTTTTTCATTTTGGGTCGCCAGGGAATGGTGGTTTGGTGTGGGGCGATGTTTCACACGTCCAATTCGGGCCATGCGATGAGTTTGCGGTGGATGGTGCGGCGGGAAATTCCCAAGAGTTCGGCGGCCTGGGTGCGGTTGCCTTTTGTCTCAAGCAAGGCCTGGCGTAGGAGGCGTTTTTCGTTTTGCACTTGGGAGAGCGTATTGCTCTCTGGCGTGCTTGTTTTTTTTTCCGGTTTTGCCGGGGAGAGCGTGTCGGGTATTTCGCTGCCAGTGGGCTGGGCATGAAAACGTGGGTCGAGGTCGTATTCGCCAAGGCTTGCGCCGCTGTGCATGACGACGAGGTTTTCGCAAAGATTGCGCAGTTCGCGGATGTTGCCTGGCCAGGCGTAGTTCACGAGGAGTTGTTGCGCACTGGGTGTTAGCGTGGGCGGGGGCAGGTTGTTTTCATGGGAAAAATGAGCGAGGTAGTGGGTGAGCAGCGCCGGGATGTCGGTGGCGCGCTGGCGGAGGGCGGGGAGGTTTATCTGCACCACGCTGAGGCGGTAAAAAAGGTCTTCCCGGAAGCTGCCCTTGGCGACGGCATCAAGCAGGTTTTTGTTTGTGGCGCAGACAAGGCGTGTGTCCACCTCGATGGGTTTGTTGGAGCCCAGACGTTCGAGGGTGCGTGTTTCGAGAAAGCGGAGGAGTTTGATTTGGGTGAGGGCGTCTATTTCGCCGATTTCGTCGAGGAAGAGCGTTCCGCCGTTTGCGGCCTCGAAGCGCCCGATGCGGCGTTCGACCGCCCCGGTGAAGGCGCCTTTTTCGTAGCCGAAGAGCTCGCTTTCGAGAAGGGTTGCGGTGAGGGCGGCGCAGTGTGTGGCGACAAATGGGGCACTGGCACGCGGGCTGTTGTTGTGTACCATTCTGGCGAAAAGTTCCTTGCCTGTGCCTGTCTCGCCAAGCAGGAGGACTGTGGCGCGCGAGGGTGCGACTTGGCGTGCTTGGGCCATCACGCGCGTGAGGGCGGCGCTGCTACCGACGATGCCCGGCGCTTTGAATTTTTTTGGGGCAGTCGGCGTGGCGTGAGTGGCCTGGGGGTCGGGGTTTTCTGAGACGACTTTTTGCTTCTGGATGGCGCCGAGGAGGACGGTTTCGAGTTTCTCGAGGTTGAGAGGTTTGGGGAGAAAATCGTAGGCACCACGGCGCATGGCTTCGACGGCAGTTTCGACATTACCGTAGGCCGTCATCATGATGCAGATCGGGCGCGTGTCGGGTGGCAGGGAGAGTGTCTTGTCGATGACGCTGAGGCCGGATTTCCCTGCCATGCGCAGGTCGGTGAGAACGAGGTCGAAGCGCTCGTTGTCAAGGAGGCGGATGGCTTCGTCGGCGTCGCGTGCGAGGAAGATGTCATAGTCCACCTCCAGGGCGGCGTTTAGGCCGTCCCGCGTGTTTTTCTCGTCGTCGACGATGAGGAGGCTTGGGAGACGCATGGCGTGGTGCTTGGGTTATGCTGGCTTAGGCTGCGAGGGTTTTGTCCAGAATGGCGACGCATTCCTGCAATTCTCCCGGCGTGGCCGTCAGCGGCGGCAAGAGGCGGATGACGTTGTCGCCAGCGGGTGTGGCGAGGAGGCCTCTCTGGCGTATGGCGGCGATGAGCGGGGGCGTCTCTGTGTGCAGGGCGAGACCGGCGAGGTAACCCACGCCGCGCACGCTTTTTATCGTGGCTGGATATTTTTGGGCAAGAGTGTGGAGTTGGGCGTGCCAGGTGTTGGAGCGAGTGGCGACTTTGTGGACGAGGTTTTCTTGGGTAAAAACCTCCTGTACAGCGAGTGCGGCGGCGCAGGCGAGCGGGTTACCGCCAAAGGTTGTGCCGTGTGAGCCTGGGGTGAAGAGGTCGGCGTGTTGTGGGGCGACCCAGATGGCACCCATCGGGAAGCCACCAGCGATTCCCTTGGCGAGGGAGAAGGCGTCGGCGGTGACATCGCAATGTTGAAATGCGAGGAATTTACCAGTCCGGCCCATGCCGCACTGGATTTCGTCAAAGAGCAGAAGGGCGTTATGCTTGTCACACAGCTTGCGCAGGCCCTGAAGAAAGGCGGGCGTGGCGGTGGAGAGTCCGCCTTCGCCTTGGACGGCCTCGATGAGGACTGCGGCTGTGTGCTCGCCGACAAGTCGTTCAAAGCTTTCCAAGTTGTTGAGCTCTCCGGCGAAAAAGCCGTCGAGCATGGGCCGGTATCCGTTCTGAATCTTTTCTTGAGGCGTTGCGGCCATTGCGCCGAAAGTGCGCCCGTGAAAAGCCTTGGCGGCGACGACGACACGGATGGCGACGCCCTCTTTGCCACCGGATTTTCGGAGTCCGTGCAGGCGGGCGAGTTTGAGCAGGGCTTCGTTGGCTTCGGTTCCGCTGTTACAAAAAAACATTCTCCCTGTTTGGCCATTTGTAGCGTTTGGGTTGTCGTCGTTTGCGTTGACGCGGGCGTTGATGGCTTGGGCGAGGCGTTCCTGGAGGCCGTGGCTGAAGAGGTTGCTTGTCTGGGCGAGCAGGCCTGCCTGGCGTTGGATGGCGGCGACCCAGTGTGGATGAGCGTGGCCCAGCGAATTGCAGGCGATGCCCATGCAAAAATCGAGGTAGCGCCGTCCTGCATCGTCCCAGACGTAGGCGCCTTCGCCGCGGGCGAGGGTGAGGGCGGGAGGTGCATAATTACCCAGCAGGCAAGGTGCTTGCTGCGCGGGCGTGAGGGCGGCTCCAGCGGTATCGTTCATGCTTTTTGGGAAGAAATTGTGAGTTTGAGAGAATGGATGCCTGCGGGCAGCTCAACACATTTTCATGTTGGCCATTTAGCGTTCTGAAAAACCAATTGGCAATTTGGGGTTTGGGCGGCAACTATGCCGGGTCATGCAGCGAAGAGTCGAGATACCGGGGGAATTTGCCCCACCAGAGACGACGTGTGGCGTGGATGTGCTCTTTATCGCGGGAGAACATTCTGGCGACGAGCACGCGGCGCGCGTCATTGAGAACCTGCGCCAGCGCAAGCCTGGGCTGCGCGTGGCGGCTTTGGGTGGCGGGGAAATGCGCGAGGCTGGGGCGCAACTGCTTTTTGATATGACGCGTTTTTCTGCAGTGGGTCTCGTGGAGGTGCTTTCGCACTACGGTTTTTATCGAGAACTTTTTACGCGGGTGCTTGCCTGGATACGCCTCCACCGGCCCCGCTTGATTTGTTTTGTGGATTATCCCGGATTCAATCTCCGCCTTGCCAGCGCCCTGAAGGCAGAGGGCCTGAGCCGCCAGGGTGGCGGCGAGATTGCCTTGTATTTCTACATCAGCCCGCAGATTTGGGCTTGGAAACCCGGGCGCCGTTTCTCGATGGCGCAGACCTTGGACAGCCTTGGTGTGATCTTCCCCTTTGAGGTGGATTGCTACCGCGACACGGATTTGGAGGCGCGTTTTGTGGGGCATCCCTTTGTGGCTCCCGGGCATGTCGCCCCTGTGCACTACGCGGTGGACGCGCCTGTGCTGCTCCTGCCCGGGAGTCGCCCGAAAGCTGTCCGCAAGATTTTTCCCGTGCTGTTGCGTGCGTGGCATTTGTTCCACGAAGCGCATCCTGGGCGTGAAGCTGTGGTGCTCCATCCCGGCGAGCCGGTGCTCGGCGTGTTGCGTGCGGTGATGGAGCGTTTTCCGGAGCAGGCCAAGGGCGTGCGCTTAGTGCAGCGCGAGCGCGGGGCGGCGGTGCAGCCTGCGGCGGCAGCCTTGTGCAGCTCGGGGACGATGTCATTAAGCCTCGCGTTGGCAGGCATCCCCGGGGCGATTGTTTACCGTGCCAACCCGCTCACATGGTTTGTCGGGCGGCGCCTTGTGAGGGGCGTCGAGTATCTCGGTATTGCCAATATCCTGCTAAAACGGTCCGCTTGGCCGGAATATTTGCAGAGTGAGGCCAACCCCACCGCGCTGGCGGCCCGGCTCAAGATCTGCCTCGAAGACTCGGCTGTGGCCTATGCGGCCCAAGAGGATGCTGCGACCTTGCACAGCATGTTGGGCGGTGGCGAGCCAGGCTTCACCAGCCCGGTGGAGTGGCTCTTGGAGAGCCTGCCGGGGCAGGGCGTCGGCGCCTGAAGGCTCTGGCGTTGCCTCGCACGGCAAAGATGTTTTCATGCCCCACCCTTGTGTTATTCAAATCGCCTAACCAGAAACCCTTCTCCTTCCTCTCGTGGGAGGGCGATTTATCGGCCTTCGTCCGGCGGACGGACTGGTTGCCGGTGTTCGTTATCTTCGGGCTGACCATCTGGAGCGTGTTGGCGATTTATTCGACAAACAGCCTGAATGTTCCGGATTTCTTTGCGCAAGAGTTTCCTCGCAAACAACTTGTGTTTGTTGGCATCGGTTGGGTGGCCTACTGGGCCATCTCCGTGGTGGAGCCTGCATTGCTCGAGCGCTACGCGTGGTGGATTTATTTTTTCGGCATAGCGCTCTTGCTGCCGCTGGCAGCGTGCGCACTTTTGCACATGGATGTGAGGCCCTTTATCGAGGCGCGCTTTGGGGCAAGGCGTTGGATTTTCCTGCCTGGGTTTAGCGTACAGCCTAGCGAACTTGTGAAGACGACAACGCTGATACTTGTCTCCTGCATGGTAGGGCGCGGGATAGTGCTCGAGCGCCTCTTCAAGCCAGAGCGCCTTGTGGCAAACGTCGTGCTCGCCATCTTGAAGCTGCGTGTGTGGAGGGTTTTCGCCGCTCCACTCCGCCCATTCGTCCCTCTCGTTATCCGCATGGGCTGGGTTGTCGCCTTGCCATTCGGATTGATTTTTCTTCAACCAGACTTAGGGTCGGCCCTCATCTACATACCCATGGCCTTTGCCTTGTTACTCATCGCAGGAATTCCGTTGCGCTTTTTCGCCATTCTGGCGTTGGCGGCTTTGCCGGGTACCGCCTTGTTGACGGTGGACATGGCCGCCTATGGGCGGGCCTTGCAGCAGTATCAGGACTTTCCGCCGCCCAACGCCAAGAGTGACCCAGCCGAAGGCATCCGGGCGACTTATCAGGGTCTGCTCCCCATTCGCAATTATCACCGCGAGCGCATCATGACGCTTGTCGCTCCACGCCTGATCGACCCCAGCGGGCGCGGCAAAGAGTGGCAGCCGAGGCAGGCGCGCATGGCCGTCGCGCGCGGCGGATTCTCAGGGCAAGGGTTTCAGAACGGGACACTTGTCCGCCTCGACTGGCTGCCCTCTGCGGCAGCACACAACGATTTTCTCTTTTCCTGCATCGCAGAGGAAAGCGGTTTTATTGGAGGATGCTCCATCGTAGGCCTTCTCGGCCTGCTTGTCACCCTAGCCCTGCGTACAGCAGCTAGGGCACGGAACAAATTCGGCGCCTGCATAGCGGTCGGCGTCGCTGTTTTTGCAGCTGTGCATGTTTTTGTTAACATTGGCATGAACATCGGCTTGATGCCGGTGACAGGGGTTTCCCTCCCATTCCTAAGCTACGGGGGATCTTTCATCCTCAGTTGCTTCCTGCTTTTTGGCATGGCTCAAAGTGTCCACCGAAACAGCCAGCCCTTGGTTGTCGAAGAAAAGGACGCCACCGAACTAAAAGCATCGTCGCAACTGTCCGCAAGAGCACCCGTATAGAAACAACAACCCAGACGATCGCCCTACACACAAACGACACATGCCAGACATCGAAGATATCGAAGAAACCGAAACCAGAGAGCATAACGATCTGCGTCAGCAACCTACTGAAGGCAAATCTGCTCCCATCAACGCCGGGGCCCTTCGCGAGGAGGCCCGGCAGCGGGCAAAACAACGCCCGCTCTTGCAACGCATCGTCAAGCACTTCTCACCCACGCGCGAGACATATAGGGAGTTGATTATCAATTCCGAGGCTCTCGAAAAACGCGTCGCTTTGCTCACCAACGGCGTACTCGAAAAATACGACATCGAGCGCAAGGGAGAGAGCCGCATGGTCGGTGCCATATTCAAAGGAAAAATTCAAAACCTCGATCACGGCCTCAAAGCCGCATTCGTCGAAATCGGCCTCCCCAAAAATGCCTTCCTGCACTACTGGGACATGCTCCCGGCGGCCAATGATTCCTCCATTGAATTCATCCGCAACAACGAAAGCGCCGAGCAGCGAAACAAGCGAAGCAACTACACTTCCAAAGACATCCCGTCCCTTTTCCCCGTCGGCTCTGAGGTCGTCATTCAGGTGACCAAGGACCAGATCGGGACCAAGGGGCCACGCACGACGACGAACATTGCCCTTCCGGGCCGTTTCATCGTCCTCATGCCGTTTAGCGGCCAGTGTGGCATCTCGCGCAAGATAGAGGAACACGCTGAGCGCATGCGCCTCAAAAAAATCCTCCAAAAGATCACCATCCCCGAAGGCATGGGCATCATTATCCGTACGGCGGGTGAAGGCAAAAAATTGCGCTACTTCGTGCGCGATTTGCACATGCTCCTGAAACGTTGGGAGCGCATCTGCCACACCATCAACAGCTCCAATCGCCCCGTCACGCTCTATCAGGAACCGGGCATCGTCGAACGCACAGTGAGAGATTTCCTCACTGAAGACGTTGACCGCATCCTCGTAGACTCCAAAGAAGACTACGAGGCGATCCTCCAAGCCGTCTCCGAAATCTCCCCGCGCTCGCGCAACAAAGTTGTCCTCTACACAGTCAACATTCCCATCTTCGAACGCTTTAACATCGAGCGCCAGATAGAGCAGACTTTTCATCGCCGCGTCCCCCTCCCTAGTGGAGGCGAAATCGTCATCGACGAGACGGAGGCTCTCACCGCCATTGACGTAAACACAGGTGGCCACAAAGGCAACGACGACGGAAAAGACTATATCCTTCAGGCCAACATCGAGGCTGTCCGCGAAGCGGCGCGCCAGATACGCCTGCGCAATCTCGGCGGCCTCATCGTCATTGATACGATCGACATGAAGAACCCCCGAGACCGCAAACAAGTCTTTGAAGCGATTCGCGACGAAATGGCCAACGACCGTGCCAAACACCAAGTGTTGCCCATCTCACAGCTGGGCATCCTGCAAATGACGCGCCAACGCCAGACAGAATCCAACACCACGGGCATCTACACCTCGTGTCCTTATTGCCACGGACGCGGTATCGTCAAAAACCCACGTACCATGAGCGTCGAAATCCAGCGCCGCCTGACGAGCGTCGTCCGCCGCATGCGCGCGCGCAAGGAGAACAGCGGAGGACGCGGAATCTCGCTTCGCGTCCTCCTGCACCCAACCAACCTTGAACGCCTCCGCACCGAGGACCGCAGCTATCTGGAGACAATGGAAAAAACCTATGACATTCGCTTGGCTTTCCGAGCGGATCCGGATTACCATATCGAAAATTTCAAGATACTCGATGTCGAGACGGGCGAAGAGCTTCGCTAACCTGCTGTCGCAAAGCAAACTGGAGAAGGGCAGTTTACAACTCTCTCCCCTGTTGGACTTTTCTTCATCAAGAAGGTTTCGCCGCGCTCATCGCGAAAATTGAAACCGTGACTAAAAAACTCAACAAGGGCCTCTTGAAATTTTCGACAGAAACTCGGCAGCGAATATTTAAAAACAGTTAACGCCAAATACGTCCATGTCATCTGGAAAAATGCCTTCTTGCTTTTTGCCTGTGGATTTTGATCTCGGTCGGCCGGTTGCTGTTCTCGCAGGCAAGGGGCGTTATCCCGAGCTCCTTCTTGAGCGACTTCGCGCCGCCAGCATCCCTGTAAAGCTCGTAGCCTTTGTTGGCGAAACAAGCCTTGAACTCGCTGGTACTTTCCCTGAAGAAGACATCACTTGGATAAAAGTTGGCCAGCTAGGGCACTTGCTTGACGCCCTCAAGCGTCACCGAGCCGCTTACTCTATCATGGCGGGACAAATCACCCCACGGCGCTTGTTCAAAGGCCTCGTTCCCGACATCAAGGCCATTCAGATCCTCGCCTCGCTAAAAGAAAAAAATGCTGACACGATCTTTGGCGCCCTTGCCGAAGAAATCTCCAACACCGGAATTACCCCACTCGACGCACGCGTTTTTCTCGACGACCAACTTGCCACACCTGGCAGTATGACCAGCTGGCGGAGTGGGATGGATTTTCGCGAACTTTCGCATGGCATTCGCATTGCCAAGGAATGTGCACGTCTCAACATTGGGCAGGGTGTCGTCGTTTGCAACGGCACCACTATCGCCGTGGAAGCTTTCGAGGGCACTGATAAAATGCTTCGCCGATGTATAGACACAGGCGCCAAAAATCCGCTTTTTGTGAAAACCGTAAAGCCACGCCAAGACTATCGTTTCGATGTACCCTGCTTTGGCCTCCAGACCTTGGAGAGCATGGAAAAAGGTGGAGTCCGTCGCGCTGCGCTTGAGGCGAGTAGCGTCCTTTTGCTGGACAAGGCTGATGTCATCGCCCGTGCACGGGAACTGGGTATCACACTCTATGGCTACACCGCCAAAGACTGATTTCTCTTGTCATCGGTTCGAGGTCTGGAATGCTCAGGCGACATGTCAAAGTTCGCACTTCTTTCTGTCAGCGACAAAACAGGGCTTGTGCCTTTTGCTTGGGAGTTGGCCACTAAACATGGCTACACATTGCTTTCTACGGGTGGCACGGCGAAGCTTCTTCGCGAAAATGCCATCGCCGTCACCGACGTTAGCGAGCACACGGGTTCGCCAGAAATCATGGAAGGGCGCGTGAAAACGCTGCATCCCAAGATCCATGGCGGCCTCCTTTGTCGTCGGGACAGCACCGAACACCTCGCAGAAGCACACAAGCATGGGATTGCTCTCATAGATATCGTTGTCGTGAATCTTTATCCGTTTGAGGCGACAGTTGCCAAGGCGGACTGTACTTTTGAAGAAGCTATCGAGAATATTGATATTGGCGGACCCTCTATGTTGCGTAGCGCAGCCAAAAACCATGAGAGTGTGACGATCGTCACCGACCCCGCAGATTATACACGTGTGCTCGCAATGCTGGATGCTAAAGATGCCAGAGCGCAGTTGCTTTTACGCCGCGAACTCGCACTGAAAGTTTTTCAACGCACTAGCGCCTATGATGCTTCCATCGCTGCTTATCTGATATCCAAGGCCGCCAAAGTAACGGAAAACAAGGAAAGTTTTTCCCTAAATCTCCCGCTCGCACAAACATTGCGCTACGGTGAAAATCCGCACCAAAAAGCAGCTCTCTACGGAAGTTTTCACAAGGCGTTCACGCAACTTCAAGGCAAGGAACTCAGCTATAATAATATCCTCGATATCACTGCTGCATCGCGTCTCATTGCCGAATTTAAAAGCCCAACTCTGGCGATTCTGAAACATACCAATCCCTGTGGTGTTGCCAGCGCATCTTCGCTTGTAGAGGCCTGGAAACAAGCATTTGAGACAGATAAACAAGCACCATTTGGAGGCATCATCATCGCCAATCGGATGGTGGACGGAGAACTCGCAACCGTCATCGCCGAGATATTTTCTGAAGTTATCATCGCGCCAGAGTTTTCGAAAGAGGCGCTCGCTCTTTTTTCCAAGAAAAAAAATCTGCGCCTCATGGTGGCTTGTTCGCAAACGGGTCAGCTGAAGGTGCACAAGGAAATTCGCAGTGTCATCGGCGGTGTTTTGGAACAAGACGGCGACGACATAGCAGTGGACGCTTCAGCATTCAAAGTCGTCACCAAACGTGCTCCAACTTCAGCAGAATTAGCTGCCCTACTTTTCGGCTGGCGTGTTGTGCGCCACGTCAAATCCAACGCGATTGTTTACGCCACTGCGGAGCGTACGCTTGGGATCGGGGCAGGGCAAATGAGTCGTGTGGATAGTTCGCGTATAGCCGTCTGGAAAGCAGGTGAGGTGGGTTTGTCTCTGAAAGGGTCGATTGTTGCTTCCGACGCCTTCTTCCCCTTTGCAGACGGCTTGGTTGCAGCGGCTCAAGCTGGTGCCGTGGCGGCTATTCAGCCCGGCGGTTCGATGCGCGACGACGAAGTTATTGCGGCAGCAGACGCGCATGACATGGCGATGCTTTTCACAGGAAAACGCCATTTTAGGCATTAAATTAAGGCAGGATTTTTCCGTAATGTTTTTCCCGAACTATGTTTACTCGCCGCTTTACTTGGGAACTCGAAGAAAACGCCTATACTCAAGCGATGGCTGCGAGGAGAAAAAGCGGGTTACCTGTCTTCGATCTTACGATCGCCAATCCGTCGCAAGCCGGTTTCGTATGGTCGTGCGAAGAATTGTCGCAATCTTTGGTCAATTCTGAAAATAGTTTCTATGCACCCGAGCCACGAGGTTTACTGGAAGCGCGGAAACACATCGCCCAATATTACCACGGACACAGCGCCGATGTTTTGCCGGAACAAATTCACCTCACAGCAAGTACAAGCGAAGCATACAGCTGGGTTCTCAAACTTTTGACTGACCCGGGCGACGAGGTGCTTGTGCCAGTGCCTTCGTATCCCCTGCTTGAGTTTCTTGCTGCGCTCGAGTGCGTGGAGACACGTTCGTATTCGCTTCGTTTGAAAGACGCGTGTTGGCGCGTGGATGCCCAAGCGCTTGAGGCTGCAGTGAGCCCGCGCACTCGTGCCATTCTCTGTGTTTCTCCCAACAATCCTACAGGTTCGATCTTGAGTGCCGAAGATAGGGATATCTTGCGGCGGGTTGCTCTGCGTCACGGCTTGGTTTTGATCGTGGATGAAGTTTTTTTGGATTATGAAAAAAATAGCGACGATTTCTCTGCAACGCCACTATCATCATTGGCGGGAGAAGATAAGGTGCCATTGCTGGCTTTGGGCGGTTTATCCAAGCTTGCGCTTTTGCCACAAATGAAACTCGCATGGATTGTTACCGCCGGCTTGGAATCCTGGCGCGAGGCAGCGCTTAAACGTTTGGATTTTATTGCCGATACATATTTATCTGTAAACACAGTTTCTCAAAATGCGCTTGGCATATGGTTCGGGCAATCGCCCATTCTACGGCATATTGTGCAGCAACGCTTGTATGCCAACGAAAAACTTTTGCGCGCGTGGTGCTGTGGCAATCCACATGGCGTACGCCTCTTGGAACGCGAGGCCGGATGGAGCGCTGTTCTCGAATTGCCACGCGGAATTACCGAGGAAAAATTCGTTCTTTATCTGGCAAAACACGCGGGTGTCTTTATTCATCCAGGGTATTTCTACGACATGCCTGTGGCGATGCCGCCCGTTTGTGTAATCAGTTTGATTTCTCGCGAACAAGAACTTTCCCAGGCGTTGCCTCTGATCGACGAGGCTTTAAAACACCATTAGCCGAAAACTCTCCTTTGTCGTTTCCACTTATGAAAACCAGTCCTTTTACTTTTTTATCCTCTTCGGATGTTTATTTCTCTGGAGTTGTGGTGTGGCTGAGTTTCGGGATGTTTCGTACGCGGCCACCTGCGTGTCCCCAAAGGTGCCTGATTATATCTGGAACACGTGCAGTTGGCGGCTGAATTCGGCGTAAGATACCCTCAACATTCCAGAGGATCTTTGCGATAAGATGACGCTGAAAGAGCGTTTGGCAACGCATCAGAAATTTCTTGGTTAAATGATACAGCGTAGGGATGAAATTATACTCGCCACGCTCGCAGACAAGGCAAGGCGAGGGAATCATTATCAACGAGAGCTTCATTTTTTCGCGAGAAAAGGTTGCAGACTCGCTCGGATGGGGCACGACTCCTCTCGCCTGCCGGGCAGTGAAATCGACCGGCTGCCTGCGCTGGTGGCGGATGCTGTGAACGCGACATTGGTTTTGAGCTGAGCAAGGGAAGCACGCCTCTGCTTGGGGCAGAGGAATGCAAACGTCGTGTCCGAGCTCAGGCTTCGCCGCGAACTCACAAAGACTCAGCCAGCCGTGCGTCGCAGCGAAAGGCTATTTTTTTTGATGCCCCTATTGAATTGCCTTGAAGGGCATGCTTTTTTCCCTGTGCTCCCCCCCCTTTCCTCATCAAGGCTGAATGGCACTTATCGTTCAAAAATACGGCGGAACCTCCGTCGCTAACGTCGATCGGATCAAAAACGTCGCGGCGCGCGTCAAATCTTTTTGGCAGCAGGGCAACAAGATGGTTGTTGTGGTCTCGGCGCGTAGCGGCGTTACCAATGAATTGGTGGCTCGCGCCAAAGCTTTGCACGCCATGCCCAATGAGCGCGAGATGGACATGCTCCTTTCCGTGGGCGAGCAGGAAACCATTGCCTTGCTGAGTATAGCCCTGCACGCCATTGGCGTGCCGGCTTGTTCGCGCACGGGGGCGCAAGCGGGTGTTTACACGGACTCGCTCCACACACGGGCGCGCATCTCGCGCATCACAGGGGGCGACATCAACGAGCGGCTCGAAGAAGGAAAGGTTGTCATCGTCGCAGGCTTCCAAGGCATCTCGCCGAAGGATGAGGTGACGACCCTCGGGCGTGGTGGTTCGGACCTGACCGCTATCGCCATTGCCGCAGCCGTCAGCGCCGACCTGTGCCAAATTTACACCGATGTGGAAGGCGTTTTTACCGCTGATCCACGCGTCGTGCTCGATGCGCGCAAGCTGCAGGAAATCGATTACGACGAAATGCTGGAGCTGGCCTCCAGTGGCTCGAAGGTCATGCAAGCGCGCTCGGTCGAGTTCGCCAAAAAATATGCTGTCCCCTTTGAAGTTCGCTCCTCTCTCAATGACAAACCCGGAACACTCGTGAAAGATATCGCATCAAAAACCATGGAGGACGCCGTTGTGAGCGGCGTCGCCGTTGACCGCACGCAAACACGCGTCACCGTCAGCGATATTCCAGACAACGCCAGGGCCATCGCCTGCATCTTCAACGCCCTCGGTGACGCGGGTTTGAATGTGGACATGATCATCAAAAACCTCGGGACGCAGGGGCGAGCCAACCTCACGTTTTCGGTGAATACCGACCAGTTTGCCTTTGCCGAGAGGGTGATTGGTGCAGTGGTGAAGGAATTGGGCAGCGGGGCCGTCCGCGCGGCGGGCGAAGTTGCCAAACTCTCTGTGGTGGGGGTTGGCATGGTCTCGCACCCCGGTGTAGCAGGGACGCTTTTTAACGCGCTCGCCTCTGTCGGCGTAAACTGCGACCTCATCACCACTTCTGAAATAAAAATTGCTGTGGCGATAGACCCACTCAAGGCAGACGAGGCGGCGCGAGCCGTACACGAGGCTTTCGAGCTGAATAAACTCAAACCCTTGGGTTGAATTACACCGCCCGCGCGTAGCCAGAACCGCCAGCCGCTCGCTCATGTCTCGCATCCCGCCAAGCCTCCAGCTTGCTGCTTTTGCCAGTGGCATACCCCTGAAAAAAGGCGGTTCAGGGCGTAAATATTTTCGCGTAAAGCTCGACGACGGTACGAGCGCTGTCTTGTGCCACTACGATGATACGCGCCCAGAGAACGCGCTCCAAGCGGACATATCTGCTTTCCTCAAAAAACTTGGCTTCCCCATTCCCGGCATCTTCGCATGGGACAAGGAGGCGCGCGCCATCTTGTTTGAAGATGCCGGCGAAGTCGATTTGTGGGCTTTGCGAGAGGCCCCATGGCCACTTCGGCGAGATGCCTATCGTGTGGCTCTCCAAGCGCTTCATCACCTGCATACCCAAGGCTGCGCGCTTTGGCAAAGTATGGGAGATGCGCGCCCGTGCCTGATGCCTGGTTTCGACGACGCACTTTATTTCTGGGAACGTGAGTATTTCATAAAAAACGCAGTGCAGGGGTACCTGAAAATCACCCTCGATAAAAAAAATGTCGAGGCTTTGGAAATAGAGCTCCAAGCACTCGCCGGGCGCCTTCTCGCTTTACCACGTCAACTTGTCCATCGCGACTGCCAGTCCCAAAATATCCTTTTTAAGGATAATTCAGCTTTTTTCATCGATTTTCAAGGCATGCGCGAGGGAACAGGTTTATACGATCTCGCCTCCCTCCTCTACGACCCCTATGTCGAATTTAGCGATGCCCAGCGTGACGAATTGCTCCTCTATTACCAAACGCTTGGCATGCCCGAAGGAATGACTGATATGGTGTTTAAACAAGCCTTCCGCGATGCCGCCGCGCAACGTCTTATGCAGGCGCTCGGTGCCTACGGTTTTCTCGGCAATACGAAGGGACGAAAAGATTTTCTTGTTCATATCCGGCCCGCGCTCAAACGACTTTGTGCCGTGACGCAAGCAAATCCCTCATTGCCGCATTTGCACGAACTGGCCAAAACTTGCCTTGGCGCGCACGCCATGCTTGCACCAAGTCCTGAGGCGGCCCCTGCCTCTCCCATCAACAAGGGATGGGGTATTCCTGCCCGGGCGAATCAGTATCAGCATATTTTTGTGGACTTATTCGATACGACAATTTTTAGGCATATCCATCCGTTTGAAGTTATCAAAATTTGGGCCGATAAAATACGCCACTATTTCAAGATAAAATGTGACAACGAATCCCTCTATAAAATACGGATGGATGCCATCCCACAAAGTCCATACGGCCCGCTTTCTTACACTTATCAGGAATGGATGCAGGCGCTTTTTATCCGGCTTAAAAATAGTAATTTGCTTTCAGAAAACATTCCTTTCGAAAAATTTCTGAATGTCGCACTGGATCTGGAGGAAATCATCGAAAGAAATGCGCAATTTGCCAACTCTGAAATTGTGGAACAACTCAAAATTATGAAAAACGGAGGGAAAAAAATCTACGTGGTTTCCGATTTTTATCTTCCCCAGAGCAGTGTTGAGCGATTTATCAAAAACCTGAATCTCACAAACCTTTTTGACAAAGTTTTTGTTTCCTGCGAATTCGGTTTGACCAAGGCCAGCGCTCTGCTTTATCCTGCAATTCTCGAAAAGCTGAACTTGGCAGGAAGGGAAGTTTTCATGATCGGAGACAATTACCACTCCGACTGCGTTAATTCGAAAAAACATGGTTTGGGTTGTTTTCACGTTCGCAATAAATACAACAGCATTCCACGGAAAATATTTGCCCGTTTTTTTGCGCCCGATGTTTCCCGGAAAAATTTTCTGCGGGCATGTGCCGAATATGAACGTGTTGCACACCGTGGAGAATTCCACTTCGGCGAATACGTTCTGGCTTATTATTTTTTTACCGATAGGCTTTTTTCCCAGCTCAAGCAAAGAGGTATACGCAATGTTCTCTTTTTGTCTCGCGAGGGATTTTTATTAAAAAAATTCTACGAGATTTATCAGGAAAGTTTTGTGCCAGTGGACGAACGCATCCGTGCTCACTATCTTCGCATCTCGCGTCAGGCGGCGGCCATTCTCCGATACAAACCGCTTGGCGAGGAGATTTTTTTCACAGTGGGTGACATAAGTATTCGTAATTTTCTTGTTGGGTGTGGTTTTTCGGCAGAAAAAATCCAGACTTTAGACGATGCGTTAGATGTTGATTTTTCATTGACTATCAAGAAGTTCAAGTCTTCAAAAGAGTTGAAAATTTTGCTGGAGAACGCATTTTTTAGGAACACATACGAGAAAAGCATTGCAGCGAACAAGGAAGCCTTTCTTCGTTATTATCAATCTTTGGCCATTCCTCAGAAAGAGGAAGTGGCGATCGTCGATATTGGGTGGACAGGGCGAATGCAGGATGCCGTTCATGAAATCACCGGGCAAAAAACTGTTGGTTTTTATCTCGGGTTGATGAAGCCTTCTTCTCTGGGTGAGGGTTGCCACAAGGAGGGTTTACTTTTTTCAACGATTCCATGCCGTTCGCCTTTTTATGACATTCTCTGTGTCAATCGACAGCTTTATGAACAGCTTTTGATGGCACCTCATGGGAGCGTGACTTCCTACTCTCTTGATGCTTCGGGGAGTTTTGTGATAAACGAAGATTACCGCGAGGAAGAAAGGACGGCTTACAAGGGAACTGTTGAACCTGTGCAGGCGTATATGTTGGAGCTTTTTCAACATCTATGCGACGATGTGCGGGTCAAGCTCACGCACTGGGGTGCACGCGACTGGCTTTATCCAAGCCTGGCTGGGATAATGATTCGTAGCGGTCTTTGGGTCAATGCGCCGCGGCGTTTATTCCTTGAGGCTATTTCGCGTGGATTTGTGGCGAATTTTGGCAATATTGATGTGGGGATTCGCTATAACTTCCCGGGAGATTTGTCGCGCGGAAAATGGTTTTCCTTTTTAAGTGCACCGGGGAAGTTGATGAAATATGGAGTGAAGATTTGCACCTTGCGCAGTGGTTTGGTGCGTACCCTGCTTCTTGTGTTTTTCGTGATACCTTATTTCATTTTTTTGCGAATATACTGTGCACGGTGGAAAGGACGTGGCTCGGACGTCTTGTTTTTCACGGATAGATAATCGAGATAAAGCGGAACACAATGGAGATGTTAACACTCGGGATTACGGAAGAAAAAATACTTGTTGCCGGGGTGTTGCCATTTGATGCGGGTGGCCGTATTTATTCCTACATCGTGCCTCCGGCCATGGCCGGGAAGATTTGCAAGGGGCAGCTTGTGCGTGTTCCTCTCGGCAATTCCACACGCCAGGGCGTTATCTGGAGTGTTCCGGAAGAGACAGTGTATGATGGTGGCAGAGTGCGCAAACTCAGGGCTATTCTCCAGCTTTGCCAAGAGACGCCTGTTTTGAGCCCCGATTTGCTGGAGTTGATGGCTTGGATTTCTGCCTATTATGCTGCGCCGCTAAATTCTGTTCTTGAGACAGTTCTTCCAGTTGTCGTGCGCAGTGGTGTGCGCGCGGTTGTGCATAAGCAACTTCGTCTTGAACGGCATCTTGGCGAGGAGGACTTTGAACGGCTAAAACGGCGTGCTCCACGTCAGGCTGCACTCTACAATTTTTTATCTGTCCAAAAAAACGCGAGTGTTGGAAAAGACGTGGCTCTCAAGGGACTTGGCATTAGTCCGGCGGTTTGTAAGGCATTGGTGGATGCGGGCATAGTTGGCGAAATTAGCGAAACAGTTTCGCGTGATGTTTATATGGATGGTTTGAGCGAATGCGAGGCCGTCATCGGTTTGCCTCCTGTACTCAACCCTGGCCAGCAAGCTGCGCTTGATGTTGTTTGCGAGGAGCTGGCTACGGGGCATTTCCACGCCCGTCTTTTGCACGGCGTCACGGGCTCGGGGAAAACGGAGGTTTATATCGGTGCCATCCGCGAAGTACTGCGGCAGGGTGGCTCGGCTATTTTCCTTGTGCCAGAAGTCGCCCTCACCCCGCAGACAGTGGGGCGTTTGCGCCAGCGCCTTGCCGACATGGAGAAGCGTATCGTCGTCTGGCATAGCCATCTTTCTGCCGGGGAACGTTTTGATGCCTGGATGGCTATGGCGAGAGGTGAGGTACGTCTTGTTGTGGGCGCACGCTCTGCGGTTTTCGCCCCACTGCATTCGTTGAGGCTCATCGTTGTAGATGAGGAGCACGAGCCTTCCTACAAACAGGGTGAGACGCCTTTTTACCACGGGCGCGATGTGGCTGTTTATCGAGCAAAACTCGACAGTGCGGTTGCTTTGCTCGGCTCGGCCACTCCGGCTCTCGAATCACTCGCCAATGTCCATTCGGGAAAATATTCTCTGAGTCGCCTTCTCACGCGCGTAGACGACCGTGCCTTGCCTGCGTTGCGCATTGTGGATATGAAGCGCGAAGTGCTGAACACAGGTGGAGGGGCCGTTTTGTCGCGACAACTTGTAGAGGCCTTGCGCGCTCGCTTGGATCGTCGTGAACAGAGTATTCTTTTTCTAAATAGACGTGGCTTCTCTCGTAGCATGATTTGCACAAAATGCGGATTTGTCGCAGGATGTCCTCATTGTAGCCTTGCCTTGACCTACCACCTTGCCGGACACCGGCTTCATTGCCACGCCTGTGGGCACAAGGAACCTGTCCCAGCATCATGCCCGGCATGTCATTCTCCAGGAATAAAGGGGCGTGGACCGGGCACGCAGAAACTTGAGGACATACTCCGCGAGCTTTTCCCTGTTGCTCGCATTATGCGACTGGATGCCGATACGATGGGCCGGAAAAATCTCTTTCGCGAAGTGTTGGCCGATTTTCGTCGTGGGCGCCTCGACATCCTCCTGGGGACTCAAATGCTCGCGAAGGGACTGGATTTTCCCAATGTCACTCTTGTCGGTGTTGTGGACGCGGATTTGTCTTTGCATGTGCCGGATTTTCGCGCTGCAGAACGCACGTTCCAGTTGCTCGTCCAGGTTGCTGGCAGGGCAGGGCGTGGAGATCGTGCTGGAGAGGTTTTTGTGCAAACTTTCACCCCAGATGCTGCGCCTATACAATTTGCACGAAGAGCCGATTTCGATGGTTTTTTCGAGACAGAACTCGAACAGCGCAAGGAACATGCTTATCCGCCTACGCGCCACCTCATTCGCCATCTTTTTCGAGGGCGAAATGAGGATAAGGTAAAATTCTATGCAGAAAACTGGGTGAGATTTTTTGAGGCGAAAGCTCCCGGGCTTGTCGAAATCCGTGGTCCGGCCGCTTGTCCTCTTGAACGCCTGCAAGACCATTATCGTTGGCACGCATGGTATTTTACCGAACGCGTGACGCAGGTAGTGGCGCAATTACAAATTCTTCGCAGCCAATTTACCTTCGACTCCGACGTGGCCGATATAGTTGATGTGGACGCCATCGACCTTGGATAGGAGTTGCTTCCCCGACCTTAATTGGATTTTTTCGCCTCTTTAGGGCGCCATATTAGAGTATTTCCTAATCGATTAGTTGTTGCTTCCTTCAAATCATTCTCGTGACGGCGCTATCTATATCAACCGTAGACCTTTGGGTTGGGTTTGTCCGGACGTGCGGCGGTGGATGCTTTCCAAATATTCTTCGCGAAATTTTGGGACGGCGGATTGCACCGGCCAGGCTACGGCGTCGCCGTGGGCGCAGATGGTACGCCCGGCGATTTGATCGGCGATGTCGGCGAGCATGGCTACGTCTTCTTCGCGGCCTCCGCCTTTCACAATGCGCTTGGTAATGCGTGCGAGCCATTGTGAGCCTTCGCGGCATGGGGTGCATTGGCCGCAAGTTTCGTGGGCGTAAAAGGCGTTTATGTTGGCGAGGGCTTGCACCATTTCGACAGAGTCATCCATGACGATGACGCCACCTGTGCCGAGGCTTGTGCCGCAAGCGGTGAGGGAGTTGGCGTCGAGCGGGATGTCTTCCACGCCCCAATCGAAAGCCGTTCCGTTGGGAAGCTTCCCGGTAAAACGTTCGCCGAATTTGAGGATCTTTGCCGATGAGCCACCTGGGATGAGTGCCTTGAAGCGACGTCCGTCCAGTGGGCCGCCACAAATATCGTGCAGGAGTTCGCCGAGGGTGGCTTTCCCGGCCTCAATCTCGTAGAGTCCGGGGTGTTTGACCAAGCCGCTGACTCCCCAGAGGTGTGTGCCGCTGTCACCGGCTGCGCCTGTTTCTGCAAAGGCGGCGCCTCCGTGCTCCAGGATGTGTTTTACTTGGGCCATCGTCTCTACGTTGTTGACGATGGTTGGGCAGCCGTAGAGGCCGAGCACTGCAGGGAAATAGGGTGGCTTGATGCGAGGGTACCCGCGCTTGCCTTCTAGGGATTCGATGAGGCCTGTCTCTTCGCCGCAGACGTAGCAGCCGCCACCACGGTGCACGACGATCTCGACCGGGTAGCCTTTATTCTGGTTGGTGTTTGCGCCGCAAAGGCCGTGCGCACGTGCTTCTTCAATCGCGTGCGCGAGTATCTTCGCGCCGTTTTGAAATTCACCGCGTATATAGATGAAAATCTGCGCTGCCTGAATGGCGTGCGCGGTGATGAGCGTGCCTTCTAGCAGCTGGTGTGGGTCGCGGTAAATGATCTGCCTGTCTTTGAAAGTTCCGGGCTCGGATTCGTCGGCGTTGACGACGAGGTAAATTGGTTTGCCGGATTTCCTGTCTAGGAAGCCCCATTTGACACCCGTGGGGAAACCAGCGCCACCGCGTCCGCGGAGGCCGGATCGCTTGACCTCATCGCACACCTGTGCTGGTGGCATGGCGAGGGCTTTCTGCAGGGCAATGTACCCGCCGTGATGCTGGTAGCAGGCGATGTCCGTGGTGTACCCCGGGCGATCCACATTGGCGAGGAGGATGCGGCGTTCGTGGGCGGACATGAGAAAACTTTGGGCTTTTTTTGAGTACCTCAGGCTCTGGCCTTTTCGGCTTCAGCGGCTTTGATGAGCAACTCTTCTGTGGTCTCCCAGCTGATGCACGAGTCCGTGATGGAGACGCCGTACTTAAGAGAAGATGGATCGTTGCCAAGGTTTTGCCGGCCTTCGTGCAAATGGCTTTCGAGCATCACGCTGGCTAGGGCCAGATTGCCTGCTTTTCGTTGTGCGATCACGCTTTGGAAAATGTGCACTTGGTTTTCGTGGTTTTTGCCTGAGTTGGCATGGCTGCAGTCCACCATCAATTTGTCGCGCAGGCTCGCCTTTCGCAAAGCCTCTACGGCGGCGTTCACAAACTCTGGTTCGTAGTTGGGCCGATCCTTGCCGCCGCGCAAGACGACGTGCCCGTGTGTGACACCCAGCGAGCGCACGATAGCGGTGTAGCCGTCGCCGTCCATGCCGAGAAAGCTGTGTGGGGATTGCGCGGCGATCATGGCGTCGATGGCGATTTGGAGAGAGCCGTCTGTGGCGTTCTTGAAGCCGACTGGCATGGAGAGCGCGCTGGCCATTTCCCGGTGGGTCTGCGACTCCGTCGTGCGTGCGCCGATGGCCGCCCAAGCTACGAGATCGTCAAGGTATTGCGGCATGTAGGGGTCGAGGAACTCTGTGGCGACGGGGAGGCCCATTGCGTTGATGTGAATGAGGAGTTCGCGGGCGGTTTTAAGCCCGTTCTCGATGTCATAGCTACCGTTGAGAAATGGGTCATTGATCAGGCCCTTCCAGCCGAGGGTGGTGCGTGGCTTTTCAAAATAGACGCGCATGATGATGCAAAGTTGCTCCTTGAGACGCTCCTTGAGATGATCAAGGCGCGTGGCGTATTCAATCGCTGAGCTACGATCGTGGATGGAGCATGGGCCGACGACGACGAGGAGGCGTTTGTCTTGGCCATCAAGAATCATGCTCACCTGCTTGCGCCCGTCGACCACGGTGTCATGGGCGCGTCCCGAGACGGGGAGGAGAGCCTTCAGTTGTTTCGGACTGAGCAAACGCACGGTTTCGCGCACTCTGAGATTTTGCGTGGGTACCATTCTCCGGTGAGGGGAAGGCAGAAAGTGGGAAGAGGCAAATAGAATAGTCCTCAAGCCGCTGTGTTGCCTGCTTCTCCCGGCTGGCTACAGTTGGAAAGTTGTGCCGACGAACTCCCCTTTGGCGATAGCTTGGAGGATGTCAGGAGTGTGCCCGTTGGCGATGATGGTGTCCGCGCCGATGCCAGCGGCGATTTCGGCGGCGATGAGTTTGGTGGCCATGCCGCCGACATTGCGTGGGCCTGCCGTGCCGGCGGCCTGCCTTCGGATATTTTCATCAATCTTTGTGATGGAGGGGATCACGTTGCCTGTGCCGTCCGGGTTACTCATGAAACCGTTTACCGTGGAGAGTATCACGAGGCGTTGGGCGTGGACGAGTGTGGCGACGTAGGCCGAAAGGCGGTCGTTGTCGCCCACCTTGATCTCGTCACTGGCGATGGCGTCATTCTCGTTGATGATGGGTAGGATGTTTTTTTGTGAGAGGAGATGCTCGAGCGTTTGCGTAGCGTTGTGGCAGCAGGAACGGCTGTCGAGATTGGCGTGGGTGAGAAGAAGTTGGGCGCCGTGCAGCTCCAACTTGCGCAAGTGGCGCTGGTATTCGCTCATCAGCTCAATCTGGCCTACCGTGGCACAGGCTTGGAGGCTGGTCGTCGCCTGCGGGCGTTGCAAAAGGCCTAGCGCCGTCATCCCGGCGGAGATGGCACCAGAGGAAACGAGTATCACCTCATATTCCTCCTTCATAAGCGCGGCAATCTGGGCGACAAGGAGGCCTATCTGCTTGCGATTCACCACGCCATCTTTACGCGAGAGCAGCCCGGAACCCAGTTTAACGATCCAGCGTTTTTTCGCAGCGCCCGTGGGCGAGGTTGATTTAGCTTTCAAGGGAGGCTGTCTTGAATTGATCCGTAGTGGGTTCCTCGTCTTGGTCTGCGGTGCCCAAGGCATCGAGCACATCCGGGGCGGTGGGCGTATTGTTGCCACGCTTCTTGCCGTCGTGTTTTCGGGGTTCCTGTACTGCCATCGTGCGGGCCTTGATCTGTGCTTCAGTAAGCACGGGGTGCGCATAAAGGCGCCCATCGGAATACTCGGTAACGTACCCTTCGGAAACGAGCCAGCGAACGGTCTTGAACAATTCGCGGACGGCATTGCTGGCCAGCAAGTCCAAGGTTGGCTGCGGCACGGGCCCAGCCTTCGCGCCTAATGCGGGAGCGGGCGAGTCAGGTGCGAGCGCTGTGCTGACCTCTACAGCGGTGGCCTCAGGGCCGGGCAGTGCAGGGGCTTCTGGCGCAGCCTCAGCCGGGGCGTCTGCCGAAGAGGTTTCGTCGCTTGAGGCGGGTTCTACCTTTTCTGCGGGCGCGTCTTCTACCGCAGCCGTAGCGGCCTCAGGCGTAGGCGGCGCTTCGCCGGAAATTTCGACAGGCGCGATGGCAGTAGCTTCGGAGGCCGTCCCGACGAGTGCCTCGACGGAAAGTTGCTCTGTCTGCGTTTCGGCAAGCTCTGCGGAGGGCGAGGTCTCAGGCGCAGTTTGGGGCGCGGTGGCTTCTGCCTCGGGGCCTGGTGTGTTTGCTCCGGCTTTGTTCGCGGGGGCGGCCTTGGTTTCAGCCAGAGAAATCCCAAGGAATTTCTCAGGAAGATCAGCGATCTTCACTCTGGGTGTCTTCTCGATGAAGTCCAAAACGCGCTGAATCGAGTCGGCGAAACGGATTTGTGGTTCTCGGAATTTGCGTTCGACGGCGGAGACGTAGGTGACTTCGTGCGAGCCGCGTTTGTAGAGCACGAGGCCGATTTTGCGCAAACGCCCACGTAGGGAATTGGCTGTGGCGAGGGGGAAATTGCGCTGGTAACGTAGCTCGGATTCGATGGCGGAGCGCAAAGGTCCGGATGGGAGGGTATCCAGAAATTTGCCCGGGAAACGCATCTGCCGGACGACACGCACCACCTTATCCCTACGCGACGCGAGCAGGAAGGCACGCGCCGACTCCAGCGAATCAAACTGTGTCGGCTCGCCCTCGCGTGCGTCTTTGAGCGTATAGCGCGTGATCTGGGTCATGCTCTTGAGCCACGCGTCGATTTGCTCCTTGTCACGCACAGACTCGATGCGGCTCGTGAACTTTTCAAACGGCAGATAAGCAAGGCGGGCTGCGTGGTGTTCGCGCAGCCTTTGCTGGTAACCGTGGTAGTTCGGCGCACCGAGGATTTCGCCCGTAAAACCGCACTTCGACACCATTTGGAAAATACCCTTGGGCGGATCCACCGTTACGCTCTCTTGGGTGAAAAAGAGCTCAAGGTGGCGCTGCATTACATGGGCCACCGCGTCTGATTCCGAAAGGAAGGGCAGCTGATCCGGGACAGCTTGGTAGAGCTGGGCCGCCGGATCGTTCTCGGCATCAAAAGGCCGGCACCCGACGAGAAAGCGGTCCCCTTTGTCGAGGAAAAGGTGCGCGATTTCGAAAAGCTCGTAGGTGCGTAGAGACGTCTTGATAGCCCCGATAAGCACGGAGAATGGTTTGTCCTCCGGGAAAAAAGAAATCTCAACCACAGGCCGTGGACGCCCTTGGGGCTTGGGGAAATCGCCGTGATGGCGCGGCTGGAAACTCTCTCCATGACGACGCGCCGTGAAGCCATCGCCGTGATGACGTGGTTGGATGCCATCACTGTGTCGATGCGGCGAAGAAGTTTCACCATGCTGGTGCTTTGGCCCGTGTTGCTCGCCACCCTCGCGCCGAGGTGGGAAATCCCGCCTCGGTGGGAAGCCGCGCTCGCGCCGATCCGAGCGTTCTCCACCACCTCCACTGCCCTCGCGGGAAAAGTCTCGGCGGTCGCGCGGAGGGCGGCGATCACGCCCCTGACCTCGCAGCTCACGCTCATCGCCATAGTCTCGCGGTGTGACTGTCGGCTGTGGAGCCGAGCTCGTGGCCCAGTCAGGGCCGATGTTCAACGACTGGAGCAAGTCCAGATCGAGTGGTGTTTCCTCGGGATTTGTAGAGGCAGACATCGTGGTTGCCAGTGGTTGCAAAAAGGTACGAGTGAGAAGAAATCGAGCACCGAGGCAAGAAACAACATGTGCAAATATCGCCCCAATGCGCCCACCTCCCTGCGAGCAAGGCTCGCGAAAACACGTGACATCTGACCAGGAAGTAATTCCCTCCGCAGACTTTCACCTCAGCCCTCTCCACCATGGCAAACGACACACCAGCACTCTCCGAAATCGGCCTTATCGGCCTCGCCGTCATGGGCCAAAACCTGGCCCTCAACATCGCCGACCACGGCTTCGCCATCTCGGTTCACAACCGCACCGCGGCAAAGACCGACGAGTTCATCGCGCGCAACCCGGGCACACCCGGCAAACTCAGCGGACACGCCACCCTCAAGGCATTCGTCGCCTCGCTCAAACGCCCGCGCAAA
>JAITHA010000063.1 GCA_031280235.1 Puniceicoccales bacterium
CAGGAGCTGCTCATGGCTGTGTAAAGTTTGTAGCGGGAGTTGGAATGAGTTTGCATACCTTAGCTTCGCAACGCCGGGCGTCCGACTCCCGCTTTTTCGCACCTAAATCAGGCGGGTGGGTGACCGCTTTGGGCCGTCCGTCCGTCTGCTTCAGGTGGCATCGGAGCCACTTGAGGGTTCGCTTGCCCAACACTCTCAGGGAATGAAGTTTCATGGTCTGGTTTGTGTCCGCGTTCCCGCCGCCTCCACATGGGGCAACATATCTATGGGTCTTTCCGACGCGGTTGATTTTTTCTCTTGTGTTCTCGGGGAAAATTCTTTCCTTGCCCCATTTCCTCTATTGCAGGGTAGAGCAGCCCGGTAGCTCGTCAGGCTCATAACCTGGAGGTCATTGGTTCGAATCCAATCCCTGCACCCAATTTTCCTCTGTTCCTTTATGCGGCAAGGCCCTCTGCGTTTGCGGAGGGCTTTTTGTTTTCGCCTCGGTTTTTGTTTTTCAAGAAGTCCTTGTTGTTCCATGTTTTCGGGGAAACAACACGCATGGTCACTGAAAACACCTTTACCACCACTGATCCCGCGAGCTGTCCGCGCTATTGCTTTTCGCGCTACTATGCATTGCGCCGCCGGACATGTGAGGTGTCGGTGGGCAATGTGGGCATCGGCGCGGGACATCCTGTGCGCCTCCAGTCCATGACCACGTCGGACACCTTGGATGTGGCTGCGACAGTCCGCCAGTGCATCAATCTGGCCGAGGTGGGCTGCGAGATTATTCGCATCACGGCGCCAAACAAGGCGGCGGCTGCGGCCTTGCGGGAGATCAGCAGAGACTTCCGTTCCGCCGGGTTCGGGCAACCACTTGTCGCCGATATCCACTTCACCCCGGACGCCGCGTTGGAGGCCGTCGAGCATGTCGAGAAGGTACGCATCAACCCGGGCAATTTCGCAGACAAAAAGCGTTTCAGCGTGCACGATTACACAGATGCCGAGTACGACGTTGAGCTGGAGCGCATCCACAAGGCCGCCACGCCGCTCATCCTGCGGGCCAAGGCTCTCGGGCGTGCGTTGCGCATTGGGACGAACCACGGCTCGCTCTCCGATCGCATCATGAATCGCTACGGGGACTCGCCCTTGGGCATGGTGGAGTCCGCGCTGGAATTTATCCGCATCTGCGAGAGCCACGGTTTTCGCAGCATCGTGCTCTCGATGAAAGCGTCCAACCCCAAGGTGATGGTGCAAGCTTACCGGCTGGCCGTCGCCCGCATGAATGAGGAGGGTATGTCCTACCCGCTCCACCTCGGCGTCACAGAGGCTGGCGAGGGCGAGGACGCGCGCATCAAGTCGGCCATTGGCATCGGCGCCCTGCTCCAGGATGGGCTTGGGGATACTATCCGCGTCTCCCTCACCGAGGACCCGTGGTACGAGATTCCTGTCGCTGCCGACCTTGCGGCCCGCGCCGCGCGGCTATGGGCTCTGCATGCACCTGTCGCGAGCGAGGGTGGAACCATCGCAGACGACCATGATTCCCTGAATCCCTTTGAGCACACGCGCCGCGAGGGAGCCTCCTTGTTACTCACGCCTTCTTGTGCCGCTGGCGGAGTGCACCCGCCGCGCGTCATCGTTCCCGCCACACAAGCACTCTCCGCAGAGACCGTGGCCGCCATTGCTGGGGAGCTGCGTGCCACCCACGCCACGCAGCGCGAGATTCGCGCCGAGGGCTTGCTGGTGCGTGTTCCCTCGCCCGATGCGTTTTCGCTTTTGCCGCAACTTGGCGTGGCTCTGCGCGATGAGGCGAAGGCTGTCTTCGCCGAAATTGGCGACTTCCTCCCCGGCGCTCTCGCCAAAGGCTTTCGCTGGGCAGCCAGTAGTCGCCTCATCATCACTGTGGACTGGGACGGGCAAGACATCGCCAGTGTCGAGAGCTGGGCAAATTTTTGTGCGAGGCACAAAACCGCCCTCGCCCTCGCCGCCCCTGTGCACGCTGTCGGGAAACTCGCTGCCTTGCGCGGTCTCCCGCCGGATGCCCTCGCCCTCACCCTGCGCGCATCGGGCGACGATGATGCCACACAACCGCACGCCCTCGGCCACTACCGCGCCCTCGCCAAGGCCGCATGTGCCCTCGCCTCAAAGCCCCCGCTCTGGATTCGCAACACTGCCACGAATACCATCCAAGCGCGCACCGGCGGGTTGCCGCCGGAGACGAGCACACAGCAGGCGCCTGTGGCCTCATACGACCCGGCGGCTGACTTCCCATCGCGCCTCATTGAGTCATCCATGCTCAGCGGCACTCTGTTTTGCGATGGCCTCGGAGACCTCATCAGCATCGAGGACGTGCCCTCACAAGCCAAGGCGCTTACCCTCGCTTACGACATTTTGCAGGGCGCCCGGATGCGTATTTCCAAGACGGAATACGTCGCCTGCCCGAGTTGTGGGCGCACTCTCTTTGACATCCAGGCCACGACGCAAAAAATCAAGTCCCGTACGGGACATCTCAAGGGTGTAACCATCGCCGTCATGGGCTGTATCGTCAACGGTCCCGGGGAAATGGCCGACGCGGATTTCGGCTACGTGGGCGGCGCGCCTGGCAAGATAAACCTCTACGTGCGCCGCGAATGTGTGAAATTTGGCATTTCCCAAAACGAGGCCGTTGACCGCCTTGTTGACTTGATAAAGGAACACGGCAAATGGGTTGAGCCAGATGCATCACCCGCTGGCTCTGTGGCCCAGCCGTGAGCCGTAGAGTCCCAGCCTTTTTCTCCTCTCTAGAAAAAAAAGACCCTCACACATGTCTGATATCACCCATACGCCCGGAGCGCCCGCAAGCATTGTCGCCACGGAAAATCTTTGCAAAACCTACGGTAAGCGCGAGGTCGTCCATGAGGTCAGCATCTCCATGCGTGCCGGGGAAATCGTAGGCCTGCTCGGCCCCAATGGAGCTGGGAAGACGACCACCTTTTACATGGTCGTCGGCCTGGTGCCGACGACGAATGGCAAGGTTTTTCTCGACGGGCGCGACATCACCGCCCTGCCCATGTGGCAGCGCTCGCGCCTCGGCCTGGGGTATCTCCCTCAGGAAGCTTCCATCTTCAGAAAACTTTCCGTGTGGGACAACGTCATGAGCATTGTCGAGACGATGGTGATGCCCGTCTCTGAGCGCTCGCCCTACACTACCTCCCTGCTGCGCGACCTCGGCCTGCTCAATCTCGCCAAACAATATGCCTACACGCTCAGCGGCGGAGAGAGGCGGCGTCTTGAGATCGCACGTGCTCTGGCCACCAAGCCGCGGTTCATGCTTCTTGACGAGCCTTTCAGCGGTGTGGACCCCATCAGTGTCTCCGACGTTCAGGGCATCGTGCGCGACCTCAAGAAAAAGGGCATCGGAGTGCTTATCACCGACCATAACGTGCGCGAGACGCTGTCCATTGTCGATCGTGCCTACCTCATTTACCAAGGCCGTGTTCTCGTGGAAGGCGCGGCTTCGTCCATCGTCAACGATTCACGTAGCCGCCAATTCTACCTTGGCGAAAGTTTCAAGATGTAGCCTATGCAACCTGAGCCCGCCCAACCCCTTCCGTCTGCTGCCACGCTTGGCGAACCCGCTGTGCGTTGCTTCGCGCGTCAGGCTGATCCCGTCCCACCTGCCGCGCGTGCCGTGCCCTGGGTACAGCTCAAGTATCACACCTACCAGCCGCACATCTATCGTAACATGATCGGCGAGCACTCGCCGGGCATTCGCGCCGGAGCTCTCGTCGCCGTTTACGATCGGGAAGGCCGACCCTTTGGCAGTGGTTTTTGCAATCTCGGCGCCAAAGTTTCCCTACGCGTTTTCCGCCACGGGGTAGATTTCGCCAACGAGCAAAGCTGTCTTGACGCCCTGAGGCGTGCCGTGGAGCTGCGCCGCGATTACCTCACCCTGGATAAAGCGACCAACGCCTACCGCGTCATCCATGCTGATGGTGACGGCCTCGGCGGCCTCGTTGTGGATCGCTACGATGACACCCTCGCCGTCGAGGTCACGAGCCTCGCCGTCTTCCAGCGCCTCACGGGTTGGATACCCACCCTGCACGACCTGCTCGGCACACGCCACACTGTCATTTCCGTCGATGAAGGGATCGCACGCATTGAGGGCATTGATCGCCGTCTCATCCCCGCGCCCACCATCCGCGCCGTGAGAATTCACGAGAACGGCGTGCGCTATACCGTGGATTTCGCCGACGGGCACAAGACGGGCTTTTTCTGTGACCAGCGAGACAACCGCCTCAAGCTGGCAGGCTTGTCTGCGGGGCGCCGGGTGCTCGATGTCTGTTGCTATACGGGCGGGTTCTCTCTCTCGGCAAAGCTCGCGGGCGCCACCGAAGTGACAGGTGTTGACCTTGACGAAAAAGCCATCGCGCAGGCACGCGCGAACGCCAACCTCAACCAGACGCGCATCAACTTCGTCCATGCAGACGGTTTTTCCTACACGCGGCAGATGATCCGTAACGGGGCGAACTGGGATCTTGTGTTGCTCGACCCTCCGAAATTCATCGACAGGCGGGACTCCTTTGAAGACGGCCTGAAGAAGTACAACGACCTCAACGTCCTTGGCCTGCAACTCGTCGCCCCTGGGGGGCTCTTTGTGAGCTGTTCCTGCTCTGGCCTTCTGGGTGCGGCGGAGTTTGAGGAACTTGTCGTGAAGGCCGCGCACCGCTACGGGCTGCGCCTGCAATTGCTCGAACGCACAAGCGCTGGGGCAGATCATCCCTCGCTTTCCAACCACCCGGGCAGCCGCTACTTGAAGGTGTTGTGGGCGCGTGTGCTGGGGAGATGAATGTGGCGACAACCAAACCGACGACCCGGGATAAGGAGTTGAGTGCACGGGTAGACTTTGCTTGAAGCCCAGCGTGAAAAATGCCCGACAAACTGCGCAAACCGCCACTGCCGTTTTCCGGTTGCCCTTGGGGGACATGGCGTGGCGCGGCCTCCATGGGCAGTTCGCCTCCATGGGCACGGGCAGCTCGCTGGATTTTCAAGACCACCGACCCTATTTCCCCGGCGACGACCCGCGGCACATCAACTGGCAGGCCTACGCGCGCACGGGCAGCTATACGATGAAGCTCTACCGGCAAGAAGTTAGCCCGCGCGTCGACCTGTTCGTGGACATCTCGCCCTCCATGTTTCTCGTCCCGGAGAAGCGCGCACGGGTGCTCGCAGTCGTGGTCTTTTGTGCGGAGAGCGCGCTACGCCTAGGAGCCTCCTTGCAAGTTCACGCGGCCCATGGGAGCCACGTGGAGTTTGTCCCCGTAGAGCGCCTGCTTTGCGCAGAGGAAGAGCCTTGGCAGAAGCGCTTGCCCGGGAAAACTGCCGAGCACGGGTTGGCGCTCGCCACAGCGCCCTTTCGCCACGGCTCTCTGCGCGTGCTTGTTTCCGATTTGCTTTTTCCCGGCGGGAGCGATGCCTTGCGCCCGCTCGCAGCGGGGCAGGGGCGCGGCGTAGTCCTTGTGCCTTGGTGCGCACTTGAGGCCGCGCCGGGCTGGGCGGGTAACCATTACTTCGAGGACGTGGAAAGTGGCAACCGGGAACGCCGCCGGGTGACGCCCTCACTCTTGCGCCGCTATGAAGATGCCTACGCGCGGCATTTCGGAACCTGGCGCGATGCGGCGCGGCGCCATGGCGTGCGCTTTGCGCGGGTGTGCGCCGAGGGCGATTTCATCCAAATGCTTCGTCAGGAGGCCCTGCCCGCCGGGGCCATTTCTCCGGGCTGAAAAAACCTCCCCCATGAACCTCCTCTTTGAAAACCCTGTTGGCCTGTGGGCACTTCTCGGCATCCCAGCGCTCATCGCCATCCACACCTTGCAAGCCCGTGCACGGCACACCCGCGCAAGCACGCTCTTCCTGCTTGAACACCTGGCACCGGAGAGCCGCAGCGGTTGGCACTGGGAGCGCTTGCGTAGTTCGTTGCCGCTCTGGCTGCAGTTCCTGGCCGTGCTCGCCCTGACATGGGTGCTCGCAGCCCCGCGCTGGGTACGCGAGGAAAGCTCGCAGCAAGTCGTCGTCGTCCTGGACGCCTCTCTCTCGATGAGCGCGTTCCTCGAGGCCACACGCGCTGGCCTGCCCCCGCGCCTGCGCAAGCTCGAAGCTTTGGCGGCAGAGACGGAGTGGACACTCGTGGAAAGCAACATGCGCGCACCGACGCTCTACCGGGGCCGCGACCTTGGCGCGTTGTTGCGCGCACTGGAAGGCTGGGCACCAACACTCGGCGGGCATGATTTTACACCCGCGCTCCAATTCGCCACATCGCTCGTGCGCGGGAATGGCGTCGTTGTCTTTGTGACCGACCACGCGGAGCCGTTGCCTGGAGGCCCCGCCATGCTATCATTCGCCAAACCCCAGGAGAACACAGGCTTCGTCGGTTCATCCATCGAGGAAAAAGACGGCACCCTGACTTGGCGCGCGCTGGTGCGAAACCACGGCGTAGCGGCGCGCTCCCTGGAGTGGCATGTGAAAATTGGCGACGGCGAGACAGTACCCAACAAGTTGACGCTGGCTGCGGGCGAGACGCAAATCATCGGCGGAGTCTTTCCCTCCAATGCGCCGCGCCTCTCCGTGCAGCTCCAGCGAGACGCCTTCCCCGTCGATGACGTCCTACCGCTTGTGCGCCCCAGACCCAAGCCCCTGCGCGTGGCGCTGACCGTGGACGGTCCCGAGCGCGAGATCGCCACACGACTCTTGCGGGGCATCAGCGCCGTACAGACAGTCAACACGCCCGCAAAGGCCGACTTGCTCTTCGCGCGCCTACCGCAAGACGACACACCAGCAACCCGTTCGTGCCCCGCCATTTTCTTCCCAGCCATGGGTACGCCCGGCGAAAAGTTGCAAGGCTGGGTAGTCGCCGAAAAGCACAACTTGGTGGCCGACACAGCCTGGCAAAGCCTGGTCTGTGCGGAGACTGGCGGTATCAAGCCGCAAACAGGCGACCACAGCCTCGTTTGGCGTGGCGGTGCCCCGCTTATCTTCCTGCGCCAAGACAGGGCTCTCCCGGCGGCGCCCTCGCTGGTGTTTAATTTCCACATCCCGGGCACCAACGCCGCCCGTATCCCAGCCTTCGTTGTCCTACTGCGTCGCTACATTGAAAAAGTCCGCGAGGATTTGCCCATGCCACAAGCACTTAATGCCACCACGCATCAAGCCATACCGCTGGCGTGTGACCCAGCGCAAGGCTCTCTGTCCTTGCGCATTGACGGAGAGGTCGTGCAACCCTTGTCCCCAGCGCAAACCGCCGTGTTCCGTGCACCAGCCAGACCCTGTTTTTTCCAAATCACCCAGGGAAGCCCTGAAAACATTTTGCTTGAGGCAGGCGTGCAGTTCTCGGATTTGCGCGAAGCAGCCCTGAAAGACTGTGGTCTGGCTGACACCCTTGTCCTACACGAGAAAACGCTCATGCGCACGAATTCCCTGCCCGATCCCCTGCGCCGACTCTGGCTAACCTTGCTACTCGCGCTGCCTTTGGCAGCTTGGATTGCCTCGCAACGAAGCGTCTGAACACCCCCTTTTGACTCCTTCTTGACAACCCTTCCCAAAGGCTCCACGACACAACACGAACTTTTCCGCATGAAATTCTCCAGACTCTTCCGCTTGCCCTGCGCAATTCTACTCGCCGCCCTCCCGCTCGCGCCGTTTGCCAACGCGCGACACGAAAAATCTCTCCCCGAAGAAACTTATTTTGCTCTGCAATTCAGGGACCTCGCCGATTATAAAGCGAAAGACGCCAAACACCCGTTCAGCGTCGATTTCAGGGCAGCTGGCTATGCAGACTACTTTGCGCCCGGCATAGCGTTGCTTAAGGAAGAAATCCAAAAGGGCCTTGCGAAGTGTTCCAAAAATGCAGATTTCGAAAGATACCTCTCCATTCTTCAAAACGACTTCAACGGAGAGATCCTCTTCGCGCTGGTCAAAACGCCCAAGCCCGTTGAAGGCCACGAGCCTTTTGATTTCGTGTTCTTCGCCGACACCGATCTCGCCGAAACCGCCCTTAATGAGATATTGAAAGACCTCGGCGTTTACACGAAACGGAGCGAAAAAGTCTCGTCAACGGCCTACCTTGCGGAAAAAGGCGCCAGCGCAATCGATGACGATGCCGAGATTGGCGCCGTAGCCGATGCCGACGGAAAAGTCTCGCGCACAACCGAAATAGTCAAGACGCCCTTCCAAGGCGTCACTCTGCATGAGGTGACAATCAGCTACCCTGACAACAAATTCTCTTTTGTTCCCGTTGGCTGGGCCTTTGTTGGGAAAACTTTCGTCTTTGCCACAGCGCCCAACGTCCTGCGTGAACTCATCGACGCGATGCAGAACGGACGCAAAAACAGTTTTGCCGACTCTATCCCCTGGCGCCGTGCCAGCAAAGCAGCGGGCAACGCCGACTTTCTCTTTGTCTCCACGCCACAACTCGCCTCGGCGGCCTTGCGCAAAGTTGTCGCTACGGCAGGCCCCAACATGTATTTGCCCGAACCACTCAAAGCGTATGACGCCCTCGCCCTCGATGTCATCGATGGACTGTGGTGCTCCTCCACGCTGACGGAAACGGCCGCCGTCTCTAAGTTGTCACTCTCTTACAAGGAGAAACGCGGGCTGTTGTCGCTCTTTACTTCAAAGCCACTCGAACAACCTGTCCCGGAATACATTCCCGCAGGCCTTCCCCACTTCTCGGTAACCGCATTCGACATGTCAGAAAGTTGGAGAAATCTCGAAAAACTCCTCGCTGACGCTGTGCCACACCTGAAACCTTTTCTCGACCAAGGCCTCGAAAAAATGAAAAAAGAAGAAGGCTTGGACATTCGCAGCGATCTGCTGGAAAACTTTGGTGAAAAGATCGTTGTGATTTCTGGAGGCGCCTCGATCCGTCCCAAGGTCAAAGGGGTGAATTCCCCTCTTCGCAACCCTATGCTTCTCGTCTTGGAAATCCGTGACGTCAACAAACTGCAATCGCTAATAGACACCTCTCTGTCCAAGGCGGGGCCGGAAGGCAAAAAAGCAATCTTAGACGAACGAGTCTTTATGGGTGTCAATATAAGCAGTGCAAAACAAGGGAAAGACGCCAAACTTTCCTATGCCATTCACGATGGAAAATTGTTTCTCGCCATCGACGGGGAAAAAATTCTGGATGAAGTTATCGCCGAAATTAAAGAACCCCGAAGCCCTATCGCAAAGGAAGCTTTTGTGCGCCAGGCTCTCAAGCTGGTGCCCAAAGAAAAAAGCTCCTTTGAAGTAATCGATTTAGGGAAAAGTATTGACGCTACCTTCTCCACGTTTGAGTTCCTCGTTAAAGAATTCTTGCTAAAACGTATTGGGAAAGAAGGTGCCCCATTAACAGACCCAACAAAAAAACCCGCCCCCAGCGTTCTCCCTTGGGCAAGCGTCAGTTATGGCGAACTCCGCGATAACGAAATCTACGCAGAAACTCACCTCTACAAAAAAGAAGAAAAGTGAGGTTTCTCGCTACTTTGAGTGAGAAGGTTGATGGCAAGAGAAGGTCGGTTTCGCGGCGTGGAAGGAGAGCATCGTGATTAGATTGGGACTCATGCGAAAGCCACGGGTAGCTTGTTTCACAGCTTCAAACGCGCTGTTTAGTCCTTTTCATCAGGTATCCTGAGCACGGCACAGCCTACTGTATCCCACAGTTCGGGTCAAAAGAGTTTTTTTGCAGTCATCATGGAAGATCCCATTCCTGTTCCACACTACTTGTATCAGCCCATCTCTTATTTTTTCCTTTCGGTGCTTGCCTCTTTATTCCCCCCCCCTCCCCCCTCCTCCTCAACCCCTATACTTTTTCCCTTTCAATAGACGTGTTGTGATATAAACGTTCGTCTCAATAACTCAAAAAACACACCAAATTTCTGGCTCAAAATGATAGTTTTTGACAACTTTCGAGCCTCTTATCGGCACTTACGCACAGTGAAAAATCTTTATTGAGACTGGAAATAATATCACAACACGCCTA